>DDYL01000118.1:11689-14659 GCA_002347925.1 Chloroflexi bacterium UBA2235
GAGACTTGGGAACAGGTTTCGACAGTTCTCGAGGTCCTGCGTGCATGCGGGGCCGACGTGAGCGGGAAATGTGGGTTTCATGTGCACTTCGCTGCTGATGCGTTGCGGGACGGGGATGATGCGGCGTCGGCGAAAGGCAGGCAGGATGCGTTCCGGACGCGGATTACCCGCCTCGCAGTACTTGCCAATGCGTGCTTCGAGGATGTTCTCTTTCGCATGGCAAATGCCGAGGGAGGGTGCCACCGAGGAAAACCATTCATGTATCGGCACTCGCCACCACGGCGTGACGAGTATTGGTCCTTCGATGAACCGGCGCAGTCATTCGACGGGACTGGATCGTCGAGGCAAGCAGTCTTGAACCTGACTCACGTGGGTTCGCGTGAAAAGGACATCATCGAGTTCCGGCAGAGCAACTGAACGCTGGATCGACGGGTGGTGCAGGCGTTCGTGAGCGCGTGCGCCGCGCTCATTGGCGGTGCGCGGTGGTCGCCGGAGGCGGTCCTCGTATCCCCCGAACCTCTCGGCTACCACCTTGCCTTGGAGGCGTCGACCGACGCTTTGGTGAACTCGGCCGCTCCGCTTTGGCGTCTAATCGGTGCCGTCTGCCCGGATGGCGTTCCGATCGCGACTGCCGGCGCCTTGCTCTGGCGCCACCTCCGCGGTGCCTGGCAACGCAGTCTGGCTGGCCTTTCCCCAGGCTTCTCGCTCTCCCAGTCCGTGTGACTGTGCACGACGCATCTCCACGGATTTCGGCGTCCTTCGCAGGCGGGCACAACTTCAGTTCCTGATACAGGCCAGACCAATCCCTGATGCGGGAATGGCCGATACTATGGGCGTGACTACTGTCCGGCTCGTCCTTGGGGATCAACTTACACGGGGCCTTTCCTCTCTGGCCGACCTTCGTCCGGGAGACCCCGCGCAGGTCGTCCTGATGGTTGAGGTGCAGGAGGAAGCCACTTACGTCCCCCATCACCGCCAAAAGCTGGTGTTCATCCTCGGGGCGATGCGCCACTTCGCCGAAGAATTGCGTGCCGCTGGTGTCCGGGTCGACTATGTCCGGCTTGATGACCCTGCCAACACGGGCACATTTACCGGCGAGGTTGCGCGGGCCGTTGCGCGGCACAAGGCAACGCGACTGATCGTTACCGAGGCCGGGGAATGGCGTGTTCGACGGCTGATTGAGTCTTGGGAGGCCTCCCTCGGCATCCCGGTGGAGATGCGCGAGGACAACCGGTTCATCGCGTCACACGCGCGGTTTGATCGATGGGCGAGCGGCCGGAAGACGTACCGGATGGAGTTCTTCTACCGGGAGATGCGCCGAGAGACGGGCATCCTGATGGATGGTGCAGACCCGGTTGGGGACCAGTGGAACCTCGATGCCGAGAATCGTCGTGCCTTGCCGTCGCGCCTACCGATCCCGGCACGATCTCGACCCGCTCCAGACGTGATGACGCGGGAAGTCATCGATCTCGTGGCTGAGCGGTTCCCGCACGGCTTTGGCGATCTCGAACCGTTCGGGTGGGCGGTAACGCGCGACGAGGCCTTGGTCGTCCTTGATGACTTTCTGATGACCTGCCTGCCATCGTTTGGTGACTACCAGGATGCGATGAGGCACGGCGCGCCATTCCTGTTCCACTCGACAATCTCGCCATACCTCAACGTTGGCCTGCTGCTTCCCCGCGAGGTCTGCGATGCCGCCGAGGCGGAATTCCGTGCCGGGCGTGCGCCACTGAATGCCGTGGAGGGGTTCGTGCGGCAGGTGCTTGGTTGGCGCGAGTACGTTCGCGGGATGTACTGGCACCTCGGTCCGAAATACGCGGCGTCGAACGCACTTGGTGCGTCACGCCCGCTACCGGATTTCTATTGGACAGCGCAGACCCCGATGCGATGCCTCGCGGATTCCGTGGATCAGGTGCGTCGCCATGCCTATGCGCATCACATCCAGCGACTGATGGTCACAGGCAATTTCGCTATGTTGGCCGGGGTGCGTCCCGCTGACGTGGAGGCGTGGTACCTCGCGGTCTTTGCCGATGCCTTCGAGTGGGTCGAGCTGCCGAACACTCATGGGATGGCGACTTGGGCCGACGGCGGGATCATCGCGTCGAAGCCATACGCGGCTTCTGGGGCCTACATCGACCGCATGTCGGACTACTGCGGGGGCTGCCGCTATGACGTAAAGGCGAAATCCGGGCCGACGGCATGCCCCTTCAATTACCTGTACTGGGCCTTTCTCATCCGGAATGAAGAGATTCTGAAGGGAAACCCACGCATGGCGATGCCATACCGAACCCTTGGCACGTGGAATTCAGGCCGACGAGCGGCGGTCTTGGCGGAGGCCGAGACATTCCTGGATGGCCTCGCCTAAGGGTCGGAGGTCCTGCAAGGAAACCATGGGTTGGTACCGGTCGTTTCCCAATCGTCGATACGGCGCACCTCCCGTGAGGGGCGGCGATTGCAACGGTCGGAGTGGTGCGAATGCTTGACGGAATCAATTGGATCGGCGTTGTTGTTGCCGGCGTTGTGGGAACGGTTTCGGGTGGGTTGTGGTTCGGCCCGAAGACCTTCTTCCCACTATGGTGGCGTCTCATGGGTCACGAACCGGGATCGACCACGAACCCCGGTGGCAACCTGTCCATGGGGGTCGTCTTTGGGTCTACGTTCGTTGCACAGATCGTTCAGGCGGCCGCAATGGCGGTGGTGATCAACCTGGCGATTCGCGCCGGGATTGCGACGTCGTTCGGGGTCGTCGATGGGCTTGTCGTAGGGCTTGTTGCCGGGGTAGGGTTCACTGCAACTGCCCCGTTGGGCCACCGCCTGTTCGGTGGGCATGGGTTCGGCGTGTGGGCGCTTGAGGTTGGGAACGACATCCTGAACTGTGTGCTCATGGGTGGCATCCTGGCGTACTTTCAGGGTTAGGCCGATAGCGCAGGAATTGGGCTTACTGGGAAAGCAGGCGCAACGCCATCGCTT
>DDYL01000086.1:0-221 GCA_002347925.1 Chloroflexi bacterium UBA2235
TTTGTGCTTGCGTTGGCCACCGCTAGCCTGGCGATTGCCGGGAACGTTGACACTCCGAACGGCGAAGCCGTTGCTTCATTGACTACCCGGGCGCAGGCGATACTGGCGGTATGGCGCAGCGCCGACGATGGCCCGAGCATTACCGAGGCGCTGATGCCCTCCGCGGGTCGCCCGGCCCCGCTTCGCCCTACCGTCACAGTTCGGTTCAGCCAACCGATGGA
>DDYL01000086.1:267-5573 GCA_002347925.1 Chloroflexi bacterium UBA2235
AATCTTCGGTTCACTCCCGACGCCTCACCCTTGTTTCCGGGTGGCAGCGCGGTCTTGACGGTGCCTCTGGACTTCGAATGGAATGGCCAGTTGGTTGTCGTGACCCCACGGTACGACCTGATGCCGTCCATGACCTATCTGGTCACCCTGGATGGAAGCGCCCGGAGTGTTGAGGGCCGCGCACTCGTCCGCCCCCTGGATCATCGGTTCACCACGCGATCGCTTTCGGAACCGACGCCGCCTGGTGGGGTTGTTGCACCTCCCGAACGTGTGGTTCCCGGTGTGCCAGTTTCCACTGAGGTGAGGCGCACCCCGGTTGCAACAACCGTCCCGCCTCGTCCCACGACAGGCACCGCGGCCACGGTGATCCGGGCAACGGTGGCCGCGACAAGTGTTTCCAAGGCGCCAACTCCAGGCAGTGCGGGTGCCACCCCCCCCACCGCATCGCCCGATTCAACTGCGCTTCGCTCGCCTGCCCAGTCCCCGGCTGCCGGCACAACCGTGCCTGACACCAACTCGCGGGTTGCCTCGTCGGATGGCGCGACCATACCGGCAACCGCGACGACCCGGTCGGCACAGGACACGTCCGGGTTGGTCACAACGGTGACCGCAAGTCCGGATGGTGCGCGGACTGAACCCGTAAGCCCCGTGGTCACTGGGACCCCGCCGGTGCTTGTGGCCACGCCGTTGGCTCCGGCGACGGTGACCCCCGTCCGGTTCCAGGGTTCGCCAACCGTCGTGGGATCGACGCCGATTGGCGGTGGCACTCCGATCGGGTGGGCAGGCAACGCGTCACCAACCGTCGTCGGAGCGGCGGCCGGTGGATTGCGCGCGCTGATGTCCCCGACACCTGCTTCGGTCGGCGTCTACATCACTCCGCCACCGACCGCCACCAATGTTGTCATCACGGTCGTTGCGGGAATCCTCCCTTCGCCCACCGTTGCCGGTGGTGGGGTGAACACGACGCCAGTGACGCAAATGGTTCCGCCATCGCCAACCATTGCCTTGCTTGGTGCGCGCACTCCTGTCACGCCCACCACCCCCGCAACACCGACGGGCGCGCCATAGGAGACGAGGGGCCTTTCAAACCAGGGTGCTCCCAGGAAAGTCCCGNNGGTGCAACCCAAGGTTCGCCGAAACTCACAGGTCTCCGCAGCACCCCGGGAGCGCCCTCGCACTCCGCAGGCCCATGTCTCCAAAACCACGATGGTCACCAGGCGGGAACCACCGCCCCACTGTCCACAAATGTCCTATCGACCCTTACCCCGCAGCCCCTGCCGGCGAGGGCGCCGAAACTCACATGAAAGTCCCGTGCAGCACGCGTTGAGCGCGCACCGAAGCGCAATTCAATCACGGGGATGCGGGCGGCGCCGAGCGTTCAGGTTCCAGGTCAGCGCCCGACTGGCGACACTACCTGCCCCTGCGCGGTATCACGCACATCCCAACCGAGAGCGACGATCTCACCGCGGATCGCGTCCGAGGCCGCCCAGTTCTTCGAAGCACGCGCTTCGCGTCGACGATCCAGCAGTGCCTCCACTTCAGCAGGGGGGCCGGCCGGCGCCTCTTCCGGCACCACATGTGCCAGTCCCATCGGCAGGACCGCATCCATCCTCAGCACCGTCGCCCGGCGGATTTCAGGGGAGAGCGATGCGTCGCGGATCGTCTCCCACACCACCGCGAGGGCCTTTGGAGCATTCAGGTCGTCACGCAACGCATCACCGAACCGTGCGAGGGCGGCGTCATCCGCAATCGCGCCCGCGTCGATTGGCAAGGCGGCGAACTGTCCATGCAGGTTTCGCATCGCGCTCGACGCCCCGTCCATCCCTTCCTCGGTGAAGGTCAGGTGGCTCCGGTAGTGCGCGCTGTACGTGAGGTAGCGGTACGCCATGGGGGAATAGCCCGCGTCGATGAGGGACTGGAGGGTCAGGAAGTTGCCTTCCGACTTGCCCATTCGGCGGTCCTTGAGAACAAGGAACTCGCCATGCACCCACCAGTCCGCGAGCAGGTGGCCCGTGGCGGCGAGTGTCTGCGCAATCTCGTTGGTGTGGTGCACGGGGATGTGATCAACGCCTCCCGAATGGAGGTCGAATGGCACTCCCAGGTACTCGGCTGCCATCGCTGAACATTCGATGTGCCAACCGGGGAACCCCTTCCCCCATGGGCTTTCCCACTCCATCTGCCGTTGTTCGGCCGGGTCCGAGAATTTCCAGAGGGCGAAGTCCTGGGCGTTGCGTTTCTCATCGTTGACGGCAACACGTGCCCCGGCTTGCTGCCCGGCGAGGTCGAGGCGTGCCAGCTGCCCATATTCCGGCATTTTCGAGGTGTCGAAGTAGATGCCGTCCGAGGTCTGGTAGGTGAAACCGCGGGCCTCGATCTGTCGGACGGTCTCGATCATCTGCGGAATGTGGTCGGTCGCGCGGCACCAGATCGTTGGTTCGAGGACTTCGAGCCGCTGGAGATCCTGCTTGAAGGCCGCCGTGTAGAACTCGGCAATCTCCCATGCCGTGCGCCCCTGTTGGCGCGCGCCCTTCTCCATCTTGTCCTCGCCGGTGTCGGCATCAGACGTCAGGTGCCCCACATCCGTGATGTTCATCACATGCCGGACATCAAAGCCCTCCGCCTCAAGGACCCGGCGCATCAGGTCGGCAAAGATGTAGGTGCGCAGGTTCCCGATGTGGGCGTAGTTGTAGACCGTTGGTCCGCACGAGTAGAACCCGACATGACCCGGAGTGCGCGAGGTGAACGGTGCGACCTGTCGGGTCCAGGTGTTATGGAGGCGTAGGGGCATCATCTCGTTGCGATTTTACCCCCACCCCATCTCGTCTGGACCGACACCCCCGTCTACCCGCGCCCGTAGACAACCTTGAGGAGCGCCTTGATGTAGCCGTTCGCATATGCATGGCCATGCCAGTGCGTGAACGGTGCCGGCAAGTGCGGGGTGTGGTCCATCATGAATGGCCCGCGAAACCCGACTGCCTTGTACGCCTGCATCGTCGCAAGCATGTCGTTCTGGCCCTCATCGATGAACACCTCAATGAAGTCGTCCGGTGTCCCGATGATGTCCCTGAAGTGAACCACCCCGATCTTGTTGCGGGTGCCCACCGAATGGATCGCCTCGGCAACGTCACCGCCCATCTCGGCCACGCAACCTTGGCAGAAGAGCATGGCATTCGCCTCCGAAGGGACCATGTCGAAGATCCGGTGGTACTGCGCGATGCTTGAGGTGATCCGCGCCGCGCCGCCGAGTGGGTCATGCACCGGGGGATCATCAGGGTGCAGGCAGACCCGAACCCCCGCCTCTTCAGCTACTGGCAGGACACGTTCGTAGAACCACTGGAGGTTGGTCCACATCTCCGCCTCGGTGATTGCATCGTGCTTGCGGTCGCCGTGTTCGGTGTCGCGCCCACCGTTCGCGTCGAGGTCTGCCTTGCGGTAGGTCGACAGCAGCGCACCACCCCGGCCAACCGCGGACGGCGTCCTGAAGTGACCGATCCCCTGGAATGTCGTGGCTGTAAGTGGCACACCCGCCTGACCGATCCCGCGCACGATCTGCGCCCAGTTATGCGCCTCGGCCTCGCGCCCATCAAGGCCGTAGACCACTGACTTCTTGGGCAGACCGCCGTTGTGCAGGACCGAAAGCTCGAGTCCGTGGGCCTCGACATGCTTGCGAAGCGCGATGAACTCCTCGGCGTGGGTGCCACCATCCGCGAGGTGTCCCGGCACCCGGATGATGACCCCCTCGACACCAGTTGCCTTCAGGAAATCCAGGTTCGACGCCGTCGTCTCATCCCATCCGATGCTGTCGATCAGTTGTGCGCGTGCCGGTGCCGGTCTTGACATCTTCCATCACTCCCTGATTTGCCTGGTTGGCGCAGCGTACTCCAACCACGTGCCCCGTCGCGTGGCGCTTCTCACACGCCAAGGAGGTTCGCCGGGTTTGTCCGGCACATCGTGTCAATCTCGGAATCAGTGAAGCCCGTAGTGCGGAGCCAGGCGAGGTACTGGCAAAGGCCATCCGGCCAGACTGGGTTCTCGGGTTGTCCGAGGTCTGATGCGATCACGGTCGATGCAACGCCGACCGCCCGGATTGCGTCGGCGTTGACCGCGAAGTTTGGCGCCCAGTGCCCGTCGGGTCCTGGTTGCGCGTAGACGCGTTCGAGGAAGGCCCCTTGCGACGCAAGCATCGCCTGGTCATCGTGACTCATCGCCACCATGCGGTTCTCGGGGTGGGTCACCAGAACGCGTCGCACCCCCCGGGCGAAGGCCTCCGGGACCGCGACGAGGGTTTCGGCCGGACTGGCGTGCCCGGTTGCAAGCAGCAGGCCGTGCGCAGCCACAACCTCGAACACCGCCTGAAGGTCACGACTGGCCCTGCCTCTCGCATCAAGCAGCCCGACGCCCGTAGCGCCCGGGTGCGTGTCCTGGCGAACGTGATGGGCAGCCCCGAAGGTGGGAAGCCAGACGACACGTCCTCCGGCCCGGGCACACGCGGCGACCGCGTCCGGGTTCAGCCCGCCCACACTGGGGTTCAGGACGATCCCCCCGTAGACGGGTGCGCCGGGCACTGCCAATCGCGCCACCGCCGCCCGGTCGGCCGTCGGGGCGAGATGGTTCTTGATCACCACTCCGCCCATCCCGTGTTCCAGTGCAGCCCTCGCGGCGGTCAGGTCGTCAATCGATCTCGGGCGCACATCCGGGGCGCTGTGCAAGTGCAGGTCCACGACACCTTGGAGGTTCATGTGCAGGTCCTCTCTCCACTCCGTTGGCTTGTGTCCCGGTTCGTCGTTGCGTGCCAACGGAACCGTGCGTTTATGTTACAATGACAGTGATAGAGATACATACCGACTCGGTCCAATCGGCTGGGCAGGTGGTGCGATGGAGTGTTGATCATGAAAACGGATGACCCGCCGGCAGTCCCCGCTAGTCCGAACCACGTGCTGCCCAAGTTTTTCGGAAGGGTCTTCTGGTTCGCAACGCTTGTCGGCACCCTTGCTGGGAACACTGCCAACCCATTAAAAGGCAAGCCCGGTGTTGCTGCCCTGGGCTGGATCATCGGACCGCTTGGCGCGAGTTCCGGACATGCTGTCGGGGCGTATCTCGGGTATCGGATTGGTGGTAATGCGGGTGCACTTGTTGCGGGAGCGACCGGTGCATTGTGTGGCGGATTTTTTGGGCGTGATGTTTGGCGGGTATGCGTGGGAGGCAATCGGGGAAGGCATCCTCGGGACGTTGCTTGGCGCCGCCGTCTCACTCGGCGTCGGCGCCGTCTGTGGAGTTATCACCGGCATCGTGGGCGGGGTCTTCTT
>DDYL01000086.1:5623-8190 GCA_002347925.1 Chloroflexi bacterium UBA2235
CATCGGCGTCTCATTTGTGATGGATTTACGGTTTCTTTACACGGCGTTAGACCCCAAGGCTTGATCTCCCTGATACGTTCGGACGGAGGTTGTCTGAGCGATGGAAACGGGTGTGGATCGGTCAAGGAATTCACGGACTGCGCGGCCCGGAGTGCCACGGCGAACTTTTGGCGCACTGGCTTTGGGAGGCATCGCGGCCCTCGGAAATCTCGGATCGGCGATGGCGTCTGGCCCGGCGGGATCCCTGGTTCTCGCGCCCGCGAACGCGACCCCGTTCGATGCCGAACAGCGCCGCAGTCTCGCCCGGGATGCCCTCGTGTATTTCCCTCGCCAATCGGGGCCAGTTCTCAGTCGTGCGGTCAACTTCCTCCCAGTCCCCCAATGGATGCAGGGCACCGAACCCGCCGTCGCCCGTCGCGATTTCTCACTGGACATCGTCTCCGGCCTGCCGATCTACCTCGTCGCCGCCGTAGACGATGCCGGTCGGGTGGATGCCTCTCAGGTCTCCGTGTCTGTCAATGGCGTCACTGTGGCCAAGCCCGGGTCGCTAGATGGAAATGTGATCACGGGTGTTTCCGCTCCCAGTGCGGGCGGGCAGGTTCGCGACCATGCCGTGCTTGACATGGTGTTCTCCCCTCCGGCTCCGGGGCACTACGTTGTCGAGGTGCGGACCCAGTTTCCCGCCGGAACCGATGACCCATCGACGACCACGCGCATCCGCAAGGCCCTGGCAACGAGTGGCGCCACCTCCACGACCGTTACCTATGACCTGAACGTCACTCCTCCCGACGCATTCGCTCCGCTCTTCCTGCGCGACGCCGAGGGCACGTACTGGGCGGTATCCGGAGGCGCGCGCCGTGCCATCCCTGACGAAGCGACCATGCGGCTCCTCTCCACACCCGCCCACGTCACCTTGCCAGCGTCGCCGGATTTCCTCGGCATTCTTCCGGTTGGGGAGCGAATCCCCCCGCTGAGTGAAGGCGCCGTGATACGCGGGACAGGCACTGCGCTCAACTACCGGATCACGGCTGGTGAACGTGTCTGGATATCCGAATCTGACGTTGACGGAACGACTGTCCGTCTTGTCGATGTCGAGACTGTCCAGTCAATTCCCCTGGCCTTGCGCGATCACCTGCTTGTGCGGACGTCATCTGCCCCGGACGTCTACCACGTCGATGGCATGGCACTCAGGAAGGTTCCCGACTGGAAGTGGGTGACTGACCACCGCCTCCGACCTGCCGATACCCACACTGTTGCCGAGTGGCTCATACCGCTCCTTCCACAGGGCGCACCGGAATGGCGCATGCCCGCAAGTGCGTGGCAGGACCGCACGTTCTTCAGTCGCACACTTGGGCGCACCATGCCGTACCGGGTTTCCCTCCCACGTGGTTATGCGTCGGGTTCCGCGGTGCGGTATCCCGTGATCTACCTTCTCCATGGACTTTCGGGGCGCTATGACGAGTGGAATGGATACGGCATCGACGAGGTCGCCAGTGGTCTGGTGCACGACGGCAAACTTGGCGGCGTGATTCTCGTGGCACCACAGGGCGGTCTCGGGTACTGGATGGATCAGGATGGTGTCGGGGCGACCCCGTGGGCGACATACGTGGCCCGGGACCTGGTGCAGCACATCGACGATACGTACCGAACGGTCGCAACTCCGGCGGGACGCGCCATCGGCGGCCTCTCGATGGGGGGCCACGGTGCAGTTCAGATTGCCCTCAACTTCCCGGATGTGTTCACGATTGCCGGGGCACACAGCCCATCGATCAGGTCACGTGAATCGGCCCCTGCGTTCTTCGGCTCCGGAGGGGCGTTTGAGCGTCGTGACCCGATCTCCCTGGCGAAGTCGGTTGACGTGACGAAACAGCAGTTCTGGATTGATGCTGGCCAGGACGATTCCTGGCGGTCTGGCGCCGAGGCACTGCGCGATGCCCTTCTCGAACGTGGCCGGTCTGTCGAATTCCACACTTTTGACGGTGGGCATGATGGCTGGTACTGGGGTGACCACCTCTGGGAATATCTGCCCTTCTATGCGGGCGCGTTTGCACGCAACGGTGTCACCCTTCCGCGCTGATCTCTCCGTACGGTGTCAAAAGTGGTGCTAGACTTCGCCCCGGGTGGCCCGGTGTCGTCGTGCAACCGTTTCGGCGGGCAGGCGTCCGGAGCATTGGCGGGACATCGCCGTTGGTCCGATGGGCCTGATTGGGTTCCGGGTTGGGGGTGTCGTGCCTGACGTCCCGGAGTGAGACAATTGATCGGCGGTCCGGGTACGTTGCCCGGACCTGTATGGGGCCACCCGGGGCGGGTGTGCCGGAGGCAGGAATGGCTACGAAGGTTGAACACGCGGCGACAGCGGTCGTCGAACACGGTCTCTACATTGACGGCGAGTGGCGCGCTTCCCATAGCGGGAAGTCGTTTGCGGTCCGCAATCCGGCCACGGGCGAGGTGATCGCCACGTGCGCTGATGGCGGTCGCGCCGAGACGACCGAGGCCATCGAGGCCGCACACCGTGCCTTCCCGGCGTGGAGCAAGTTGCCCGCCGAGGTTCGCGCCGGGTACCTCTC
>DDYL01000221.1 GCA_002347925.1 Chloroflexi bacterium UBA2235
ACGTGGCGTTGTTGACGGTGAACGCGGGTGCCAGGGCGATGGTGGTGCCAGCGGTGGTCCGTGCCGTCGCCGCGCCAAGGGTAGCGCTGGTCAGGACGTAGTCGTTCGCGAACGTGATTGCGATGGTCCCGTTTGACGGGACCGGGTTGGAAACCGTGAATGCCACCCGGACGGTGGCAAGTGATCCGGCGGTATTTGGCGTGGCGGTCACCCCTTCGGTGGTCAGGGAACCGGCACTGATGCTCTGGTTGCCGACGACCGATGTGGAGGTCCCGACGACCGACGTGCCATCGGCTTGCAGGAGCTGGATGGCGCTGTTGGCGTAGGTCACCACTCCCGAGGCATTCGGGGTGATCACGCCCGTCAGGGCGACCGTGACCGCCGTGCCCGCGGCGGTGTCGGTGCCTCCCGACCGGGTCAGGGTCACGACCTGTCCCGAGACCGTCGGGGTCTGGATGGACCCGTTGGCGCCGATGATGCTCGCCGACATCGGGGACCCGAAGGTGAAGGCCGCCGGAAAGGTGATCCTGGCGATGCCCCCGGCGGGCCAGGCGTCGTCCGGGGTGAACTGGATCGTGGCAGTGGTCGCGGTGCCGGCGGTCCGGTTGGCGAGGGTGATGGACGACCCGGACAGGGTCGCGTTCAGGATGGCCGGACCGGTGACCGTGCCCGCGTCGATGTCATAGGTGACCTGTCCGGAGACGGTCGCGGTCCGGGTGCGGAGGGCGAAGCTGGCTCCGGATCCGGCGGTTGAGGGATTGGTGATGTTGGAGACCGTGAAGCTGACCGCGGTCGAGGCAGGCACCGAATACGAGCCATTGATGATCGTGAGGAGCTGCCCGGCGACCGATGCGTTGGCCGGGGTGAAGCCGGCGAGTGCGACGACCTGGCTCCCCGTGGTTGCGGTGTAGTTGGCCGGCATCGTCACCATGACCACGCCGTTTGCCGGGATCGGGTTCACGGTCGTGAAGCCGACGGTCATGATGCCCGTCGCGCCCTTGGTGGTCGACGACAGGGAAATGGACATGCCGGTGAACGTTGCGGTGGTCAGCTGCGGGAAGGCAAGGCTGCCGGAAATGGTGTCGAGTGTGGCTGATTGTGCGTCGACCGTGGTGAGCGCGTCCAGGACGCCGAGGGTGCCGGTGGTGGCGTTGGGGGGCAGGCGGACGCCGTTGAGCGTCACGGTGAGGGCGGTGCCGCCTGTGGTGACGAACCCGCCGCCCGGGTTGGTTGCGGCAACCGTGATGGTGGTGGCGAGCAGGCTCTGGACGGTGAATACGGTTCCGGTGGCGAACCCGGTCCCGGAGATGGCGGTGGGGCTAAGGGTGTAGGCGGACGGGGCTCCGGGGAAGGTGATGCGGACCGTGCCACCGCTCGGGATGGCTGATTGGGGCTTGAAGCCGATCGTTGCCGTCGTCACGGCTCCGGCGGTGGTTGTTCCGAGGACCACACTGGTGTTCGTGATGGACCCGGCGGCGTCAGCTGTCGGTGCCCGCTTCGCGACCAGGCAGAACGCCACGGTCATGGCGGCCAGAAACAGCAGCCACCAACGTGGCTGCTGCCCGGTTTGCAGATATTCCCTTCGACGCGTAGTCCATCGCGCTACGGGTTGGATCGAGAGGTCTCCTGATCGAAATCGAGGGTTACGTTTACCCCCGGCCGATCAGTGAACGGGCCGTCACGCCGCATGGTTTCGGAATTGTCGACCTAACTCGTCATAATGCCGCATCGCGAGGCATCAGATGCGGCATTCTCTCCCGGTTGGCTGCCTCTACCCCTGAGGGAGGCGCGCCTTTGACTTGGGTTCGGCGACTCCCCTGATACCGAGGTGTCCTACCTTCACCCGGTACAGGGCCCCTGCCGGCCGGTTCGGGTCGTCGACCACCGGTTCGTCTGCCGTCCCGCTCACTCCGCGAGCCGTCGTCACATATAAGTCCGAGAAATCGGCTCCACCGAAGATCACGCTTGAGACACGTTCTACCGGGAACCGGATTTCCGCGACCGCTTCACCTGATGGAGCGTGCCGAACAAGCTTGTGGCCTCCCCATCTTGCAGACCACACGTACCCGTCTGCGTCGACGGTCATTCCGTCCGGCACGCCTTCATCCCCACCGTCGGGAACCACAACAAATGGTGCACGGGAACCGAGCTTCCCAGTGGCGACGTCGTAATCGTACAGCCAGATGACGCGGTCCGAGGAGTCTGTCAGGTACATCTTCTGATGGTCTGGAGTGAAGCCGATGCCGTTGGAACAGCCTAGTCCATCGACCACTGCTCGAAGTGACCCGTCCGGATCGAGGCGATAGAGGCTTCGGCGCTTGTCTGCGGTTGGCATCAAGGCGGTCAGCCCCGCGAAGACCCGTCCTGCCGGATCGGCACTGACGTCATTGAACCGGATGTCTTCCTTGTGTGGGGTTGCGATCCGTTGGAACAGGGGTGTGACCTTTTCCTTGTCCCAATGATGGATGGCCCCGTCCTGAAGGAAGAGGATGAATGAACCATCTTCCTGAATTGTGAAGCCACCGAGGTACCGGTCGCCCCGGAAAACCTCACCGTGCTCGCCGGTTGCCGGGTCGTACCGGTAGAGGGTTCCGCGATAGATGTCTACCCAGTACACACATTGTTCAGTGTCGTGCCAGACAGGGCCTTCGCCTACCAGGCATTCGTAGTCGCACAGCAGTTCCAGTTCCACGTCCAGTTGGGTAACCAAGTCGACCTCCATCTTGCATCGCGAGAGAGATCTCGCTCGCTAGGATTGGACCGCGGTCTTCCAGATGGTGAACCGTGGTCCGTGGATCAGGATAGCGATACCGGGCACCGTCCCGTCGTGACCGATCCGGTGGTCAGTACGTCAATAATCGCGGTGATCGATGATGGGTCATCACTGTATGTCGCATATCGGTGCGCCATGCCGTCGGTCAGTGAAGTGTCCTGCGGATCTCTCATGGCTACGTGGACTGCGCGGCCCGACGCCTTGCAAATAGTCGTGAGTGCCAATGCCTGTTGTGGGTCGCGCCAGGCGTTTCGCGTGGCGATGATCACCGTTCCCGAGGCCCAGATCCTTGGCATGAGGCTTTCCGCTTGAGCCGCCCAATCGTGTGGGTGAATCACGATTGTTTCCTTTGCCGGGATTCTCGATGCGTAGTCCGTTGCAAATCGACGGTACGGAGGCCGGACGTTGGGGTCGGCAAATGGGAGACGCGGGTCAAACTCCACAACTATCGCGCCACCGTCGGTTCGCACTGGTGATGGGTCGAATGAGGTCACTGCAAGTCGTGCCACTTGGAGTGCGAGTGCTCGGTGTGCCTCTGAGCCGACGACGTCCAATGATGGACGGCGGTTCCTCAGTATGCTTCGCCTCAGTGCGCGTGTCCTCCCGATTGAGGCTTCGATTTGCTCGGCAGGGAGCCTGCCGGAGGCAATCGCCCCGGCGAGGGCGGCGTGAACTGCGCGACCGTCGTCGAGGGTCCCATTGAAGGCAACGAGGTCGCAGCCGGCCATGACAGCGAGTACGGATGCCTCGGCCAAACCGTATGTGTCCGTGACGGCCTTCATGTCCAGCGCATCGGTGACGATCACGCCCTGGAACTTGCACTGAACTCGGAGAAGGGCGTTGATGATCCTTGCGGATAGGGAGGCGGGAGTATCCGGGTCGAGGCATCTCACGAGCAGGTGCGAGACCATCACCATGTCCGCCCCGGCCCGAATTCCGGCAATGAACGGTACGAGGTCTACCGTGTTCAGCCTCTCAATCGAGTGGTTCAGTATCGGAAGTGAGAAATGTGAATCGGTATCGGTGTTTCCGTGTCCTGGGAAGTGCTTGACGCACGACACAGCCCCGCCTTCCCGATAGCCACCAATGGTGGCGGTGACATGTTGCGCAACGTGTTTCGCAGTGCCACCGAATGCACGGGTGCCGATGACCGGGTTTCTTGGATGGTCGCTCACATCAGCGACTGGTGCGAAGGGCGTGTCGATGCCCATCGCTCGGAATTCGCGCGCCGCCGCTTGGGCGATGAGGCGCGTCAGGTCTGGGCGATTGGCTGCCCCGAGCGCCATGGCCGATGGCCAGTGTGTTGCGTCGGGACGGAGGCGCCATACATATCCGCCTTCAAGGTCAGCGGATACGAGGAAGTCGGGTCCACCAACCTCGCGAAGTGCGTCGGTCAGGGAAAGGGTTTGCTCTGGACCGGTAATGTTGCGGCCGTAAAGGCATACACCGGCGGCGCACCCATCTGCGAGGAACCTGCGCGTTTCTGCATCCGCGGTTGGGCCGGGAATGCTGGCGATTACAAGTTCCCGTGCCAGCAGCGAGGCACTGCCGGCGTTTGCGCTGGTCATGATGACCCTGCGTCAGATGGTCTGCGCGCGCGGGGTTCCGGGGGTGATGCGGTTCTGCCCCATGTGAATCTTGGGCGCGTCCAGAGGCGTCAAGGTCCCCTTCTTCGCGTTCGCGCTCGCAGCCATCGGAGAATGGAAGGGCTTCACGCGGCGCGTCTCGGTGAACTGGGCATTGTTGATGGCAAGCCGCGCAAAACTCCCGACAACACCAGTACG
>DDYL01000163.1:0-7565 GCA_002347925.1 Chloroflexi bacterium UBA2235
GGCCACCGGAAGCGACCGTGGTACTCGTTGATCAGTGAGAGCAACTCGAACCGGCGCTCGATCGCGAAGTAGCGGTCGCACTCCACCGTGACCGCAAGCAGCGTTCCGCGACTGGTCTCGATATCGATGCGCACAAGCATGGCACCACCGGTATTCCGGTCGTACCCGAACTCGACGAGGAAGTCCCCGTCGGCGTCAGTGAAGTACTGGTACTCCTCTGCCTCCAGGAAGGCGCGCACCATGTCACGCGTCAGCGTCTTCACCACCAACGGTGAGTTGCGGCTTGGTTCGGTCACGGTTGCCGGTTGGGCCATTGCCATCGTTGTCACTCCGTCACCGCGTCATCGTGCATGCCTGGGATTCCCCGGGATGCAAGCCACTTCCAGAAGTTCTTTGATCCCATGATTGTCCGGTCGATGATGTCGTCCAGGAGGTCCTGATGGATACCGGCAGCCAGGTCGGTCTGGCTTTCGCAGTTGATCTCAACGATGTCTGCGACATTCCTGAGGTAGATGCGGGGCCACCGCTTGTCACAGTGGTACTGGTTGATCTCACGCAGCAACTGGTCACGGTGGATGGGCCGGAATCGTTTGTCAGACCGGACCCGCACGACCATGATTGACCGGCTCTCGCCACTCCGGTAGACGTACACGCGCAGGCCACAACCGCGGTCGGCGCGGTACGGGTACCGGATGCTAATGTCCCCATCCTGATCCGTCTCGAAATGCAGTCCATGCCTGGCACAGTACGCCCGGAACATGTCCGGCGAGAGATCCATCACGACCGGCGTGGCCACGATCCCATCATCCACCACCTCAGTAGCGGACGACTGAGATGCGGAAACGGTTTCTGCAACATCCATGATCATCCCCGTTCTTTCTGGCACACGCCGTCAGTCATCCATGCACTGGCCGCACGGGAACGTGTCCGGGGTCCGTGCAAGTCCACCGGTGACATCACCGATATTCTGTCATGACGTTTCGCCCACCGCGCGATGATGCCGAAGGATCCGCACATGGGCAGACCTGACGCCGTCCGATCAGCCCGGGCCAGTCCCCGGCGCGTCATCCGGTAGTTCCCCAAGGTCGTCCAGACCCTCCAGGGATATTCCGATCTCGGGGCGGTGCACCCCAAGTCGGTTGGGTTCCGGGTCACCTCGCAAGCGCCTGGCAAGCCAGATGAAGAACCCGTGCCCGTGCGAGAACGCCGAGTCGATCACCTCGTGCAACAGTCGGGGATGGATGCCCGGCGACAGGTCGAGATGCATCTCGGTGTTCAATTCCAGGACACCACCGACATTGTTGATGACCACCTTGGGCCACCGGAATTCGGCATGGTGCGTGTTCACCAGGCGCAGGAGTTCGGTCATCCGGTCTGGTGGAAAGCGACGGTCGCAACGCACCTTGACCACAAGGAGGTTACGATCCTCGCCCTCAAGGCCAACCTCGAAAACCAGACCTCCCTCCAGGTTACTGTCGTACCCCCACGGTTCTATCAGGATGTTCCCATCCGGATCGGTGTAGAAGTGCCAATCCTCCCGTGAGATTGCCTCGGCAACCATTTCCGGGGAGATAGGTTGGACGGTCATCGGCGCTGCACGATGCGGCGACCCGTCACCAGACCACCCAGCCTGAGGTTCACTCACTTGACTATTGACCCGGCCAGGCGTCTGATCCTCAGTGGTCATTGGCATCATCCATCTCGTCGATTTGGGAGGGACTGGTCGGGTGCCATGCGTAGACAGTACGGTTCACCGCCCCACCTTCCCAGAGTTTCAGGCGCCTTGCCTGTCAGGTACGCGCGGGGATGTTCCGGGCAAACATCCACTTGTGAAAGGTGTTTGCCGACGACAGTGCCCGGCCAATCGTCTCATCCAGAAGTGCCTGGTGGATACCCATGGCCACGTCCAACTGCGTCTCGCAGGTGATCAGGATTGCCTTCCCCTTGACCTCCGCGTACACCTTTGGCCATCGCTTCTCGATGTGATACTCATTGATCGCCCCCAGGACCTCATCCAGACGGTCAGCGTCATAGCGGCGGTCAGAAGTGACCCGGATCCACAGGATCGACTCAGCCTTGCCTGACCGGTCAATCCGCACTTTCAATACGGAGTCGCGTTCCTCACTGTAATCAAATGAAAGCCGGACATTGCCATCCTTGTCACTCGAGTAGCTGTAGTCGTTTGCCTCACAGAAACGTCGCAGCATTTCCGCCGACAGCGTCGTGACCTCGTCCTTCACCGATGCACTCCCGGGCACCCCTCATTCGCGAAGAATCGTAGCTGATCCATATTATTCGTGTGTGAATATCATAAGATGATCGCACCACCTATTGTACCGAATTTGTTCCAGATTGGTTGGAAGGAGGCATGGTTCTGCCCGACCGCGAACGCACGAGTGGAAGCAGAAACATGCCTACGCTGATCCTGTTGTGCGGCCTACCCGGGGCGGGCAAGACCACCCGGGCGAGGCAACTCGCCGCTGAACGCGGTGCCGTGCGCCTCTGTCCCGATGAGTGGCTTGCGTCGCTCGGCACCGATCCGCGTGATGAACCGGCACGCGACCGACTTGAACGGACCCTGACCGATCACGCCCTCGGGTTACTCGCCTTGGGACTGGACGTGATCCTGGAGTACGGGTTCTGGGGACGCACCGAACGCGACCTCAAGCGCGAGCAGGCACGATCGGTCGGTGCCCGTGTGGAACTGCATGCCCTGATCCTGCCCATCGAGGAACTGTGGCACCGCCTCGAGGGTCGCAACGCCGACCCGCCTTGGGGAAGCGTTCCGATCTCCCGCGCCGAACTCGAAGACTGGTGGCAAATCTTCACTCCGCAGGTGCCGGATAACGCCGAACTCGCCCTCTTCGACGGCGGGGAGATCCGCACCATCTGGTGACGCGTGGTTCCTGCCATGCAGTTCGGATGACGGACGCGTATCCTGGCAGGCATGACATCAACGCCACAAGGCTTGCACGAGACGATCATCACCGACCGCCTCGCGTCCCAGCTGGCCCGCGACCGGGCATCCCGCCAAATGTCGATCACCGATGAGGCGCTATCGGGTGCCGATGCCCCAGAACGGCTTGCCGCCCACGTGGAGGCCGTGATCCGTCGCGCCATCCTGGACCTCGGTGTCGAGGACCGGGCCGTGGTCGGTACGCGCTTGGTCCGGGAAGTCGTGGACCTTGTCAATCGGTACACGACCGGCGCAAGCACCGACGATGGCAACCGTGATGCCATTGCCGGCGGTGACGAACCGGTGGAACCGCCCCGCATGCTTCGGAAGGTCGCAGCAATCCGGCCCAATGGCACCGCCGAGGACATCACCGCTCCAATGATCCCCCTCCTCGACACCACCCTCCTGACCAACGCCCCCGGCGAACCAGTCGTGGGACGACAGATTGCTTCGGAACTGGAGTCGGCCGACCGAGTTGACATCGTCATGGCCTTCATCCGGTGGTCCGGGGTTCAACCGTTCGAGGCCCCCCTGAGGTCGATGGCGAATGCTGGGCGCCCCATCCGGGTCCTGACCACTACGTACACCGGGAGCACTGAGGCGCGCGCACTTGAACTCCTCCGTGACATCGGCGCCGACATCCGCGTCTCCTACGACCTCTCCGGCACGCGACTGCATGCCAAAGCCTGGATCTTCCATCGCACATCCGGTTTCAGCACCGCCTACATCGGATCCTCAAACCTGACCCACCAGGCGCAACAGACCGGCTTGGAATGGAATGTCCGCATTTCCGGCGTCCGGAACCGTAGCGTTGTCGAGAAGATGGCCGCCGTCTTCGATGCTTACTGGGAGAGTGGGGACTTCGAAAGCTACGACCTCAGCACCTTTCTGGAACGGATCCAGCAGAGGCAGGCGCCCGGCATCATCTGGCCGACCGAGCTTCGCCTGCAACCCTTCCAGGAAGCCTTGTTGCAGCAGATCGAGTTGTCGCGGACCCTCGGATACCACCGCAACCTCCTCGTTGCCGCTACCGGTACCGGCAAGACGGTCATGGCGGCCGTCGACTACACCAACCTGCGAGTACGCATTCCAAATGCCCGCTTGCTTTTCATCGCCCATCGTGAGGAAATCCTCGAACAGGCGCGCCGGACCTACCAATTTGCTCTCGCCGACCCCGGCTTCGGTGAACTGTGGGTCGGGAACCACACCCCAACCGCATTCACGCACGTCTTTGCCTCAATCCAGACCCTGCATGGATTGAACCTCGCTCGGATCAGCCCAAAACACTTCGATATTGTTGTAGTAGACGAATTCCATCACGCCGCGGCGGCGTCCTACCAAGCCCTTCTAGACCACGTCCAACCCCGTGAACTTCTCGGACTGACTGCCACACCCGAACGATCGGACGGCCTGCCCATCCTTCATTGGTTCGGCGACCGCATCGCCGCCGAACTCCGCCTCTGGGATGCGATCAGCCAGCAACGTTTGGTGCCATTTGTCTACTTCGGCATTACCGACACCATCGCGGACTACACACATATCCCGTGGACGCGGGGACGTGGCTACGACGTTGCCGGCGTCTCAAACCTCCTGACCGGGAACGACGCATGGGCTGGCCTCGTCATCAGCCAGGTGCGTCGCCGTTCGGCCGATGCCACCGCGATTCGGGCACTGGGGTTCTGCGTCAGCGTTGACCATGCGCGGTACATGGCGCGGAAGTTTTCCGAGGTCGGGATCCCGTCGGTCGCGATCTGGTCAGACACACCCGACACCGAACGAACGGCCTCCCTCCAGGATCTGCGAGATGGCCGGATCAACGTGGTTTTTTCAGTCGACCTTTTCAATGAGGGGGTCGATGTACCCACCGTGGATACCCTCCTCATGCTCCGACCGACTGACAGTCCAGTCCTCTTCCTGCAGCAGCTCGGGCGAGGCCTCCGGTTGCACGCCGGCAAGACCCACTGCCTCGTCCTGGACTTTGTCGGTCAGCACCGGCGGGAGTTCCGCTTCGACCGGCGGTTCCAGGCACTTCTCGGCGGGTCACGCAGCGATCTGGTCAAGCATATCCAAGGCGGGTTCCCCTTCCTCCCAACCGGTTGCCACATGGAACTCGACCGCATCGCGCAGGAACGCGTGCTGGCAAACATCCGGGCGGCTATCCCCACCACCGTCCCCGCACGCGTTGCCGAACTTCGTGCGTTCGGGCGCGATGTCAATCTTGCCACCTACCTTGAGGGGTCCGGTCTGGAGCTTGACGACATTTATGCAAACAATTCCAGTTGGTCCGACCTTCGGCAACGCGCCGGGTTGCCAGTCCTTCCATCCGGTCCTAACGAGGGGTCCCTCCGGCGCGCCATCGGGCGCATCCTCCATATTGATGACCCAAGTCGCCTCCAGACCTACGCCGGCATCCTCGCCGAACCGACCCCGCCTGATCCAACGAGCCTTGATGAACCCACCCGCCGCCTGATCCGGATGCTCATCGTGCAACTCCTCGACCAGGTCGCAACCCGAACGATGACCCTTTCACAGGGGTATGAACTACTCTGGCAACACTCGCAGGTCATTGCTGAACTCCGCGAGGTCATCGCCCTGGTTGCAGACAAGGTCACGCACGTTGCGATCCAGCTCGACACCATGCCGAATGTCCCGTTGAGAATCCATGCTTCGTACGCGCGCAGCGAAATCCTCGCTGCATTCGGCGTCGGCGATGGTGCCCAGGAAGTCACCTGGCGCGAAGGTGTCCGGTGGGTTCCCGAGGAACTGGCCGACGTCTTCGTCATCACCTCGGACAAGACCACCGGACAGTTCTCCCCGACAACCCGGTACCGCGACTACGCAATTACTCGTGACCTGTTCCATTGGGAAAGCCAGTCGCGCACATCCGCCGACAGTCCTACCGGACGACGCTACCGAACCCACACCCACACCGGATCACATGTCATGCTGTTCGCCCGACGCCGTCACGATGACCGCGCCTTCCTCTTCCTCGGTCCAGCCACCTACGTCACCCACACCTCGGATCGTCCCATGCAGATCACGTGGAGACTCCACCATCCCGTTCCCCCGGACCTCCTCGCCTGGCTTGCCATCGCATCGTGACCCGCGGCGCACTACCCTGAATGCAGACTTGGTCTTCACACAACATCCGATCCGCAGCGAGGGTCCGCCGACACCATGAAGATCACCCGCATCGAGACCCTGCCCATCCCCATGGGCTACCGAGACTTCATTGCCTGCCGGGTCTTCACCGACGAGGGCCTGACCGGGATCGGTGAACCCTATCCCGTCGGCCCGAATGACGCCGTCGCCGCCGTGATCGCCGACTTCGCAACCTGGCTTGTCGGGCGCGACCCGCGCGACATCACCGGAATCTGGCAGCACCTGTACGCGCACACCCGGTTTCCCGGCGGATCGGTCGTCAACGCCGCCATCAGTGGCATCGAACACGCCCTCTGGGACATCTCCGGCAAGGCCGCCGGTCTTCCCGTCTTCCGCCTTCTCGGTGGAAAATGCCGCGACCGGATCCGCGTCTACCAAGGCATCGGCGGCGCCACTCCCGAGGCCTGTGCCGAAGACGCCCTGCGCGCAATCGCCCGGCACGGCTACACCGCCATCAAGATGTCACCCCTGCCCCCGGCATCCGAGGGCCTGCCGTGGAACGCCGTGATCCGCGGTGCCGTGGCCCGCATGGCCGCGGTGCGCGACGCCGTGGGACCGGATGTCGAGATCGGCCTCGACCCCCATGCCCGCATCTTCGAACCCGTCCGGGCGCACCAGTTGGCCGAGGCCCTGGCGCCACTCAACCCCTTCTTCCTGGAAGAACCACTCCGGCCCGAAAACATCGATGCCCTTGCCGAATTCCGCGCCCATTCCCCGGTACCGGTCGCCACCGGGGAGATGCTGTACACCGCCTTCGGCTTCCGCGAACTCCTCGAGAAGCGCGGCGCCGACATCATCCAACCCGACGTCTGCATCTGCGGTGGCCTTCTGGAGATGAAGAAGATCGCCGCCCTTGCCGAGGCCCACTACGTCACCGTCGCCCCACACAACCCGACCGGCCCGATCGCCACGGCCGTCAACGCCCACTTCGCCATGACCACGCACAACTTCCTGATCCTGGAATACGTGCCCGACGACGAAGGCCCCCGCGCCAATGTCCTCACCCGCCCGGTGGAGATCCGTGACGGCTACCTGCACCTGACCGACGCACCCGGCCTCGGCATCGAACTCAACGAGGATGCCCTCCCCCACCGACACGTCCGCAACTGGCGACGCACCCCCGCCTGGCGCCCCGACGGCGCCGCCGACTTCATCTGACACCGGGCGGGTAGACGGGTTCCCGATCCGAACATTCCCTGCCCCATCACTCAGCCCCCACGCGCACTCTCGCCGTGTGAGTTTGGGCACCGACCAAAAACCGTCCGCATCATGGCAGATAGGCGATGGCCTCGCGGCACAACGGTCCGCGGGCATCCCTGCCCGCACGTACCCATCTGTTTCCAGTTCGGATCCCAGTCGAGACATCCCCACACAGGTTTTACCCAAGTCCACCCACGGCTAGGACAACCTCCGCATCGGCAATGTGCCTCGGGTCTAAAAAGGAAGA
>DDYL01000163.1:7606-12485 GCA_002347925.1 Chloroflexi bacterium UBA2235
CAGCGGTTGGGTCATAGCCACCACCACGCGTCTCCATGGGCATCCCCTCACGCGCCACACCGTGCCGCAGTATCCTGCCGGGCATGCCAGAACCCGCTTCACCGCTGGACCGCCAGGATCCCGTAGGTCCGCCCCTCACCTTCGACCGTACCGAAGGGCGCATCCAGCATCGGTTCCTGCGCGCCCACGGCACGGCGGCTCACGTCGCCCTCACCTCAGGCGTCGCACCACGGATCATCATTGCCTTCCCCGCCGGCAACCGCGGGGTTCTCCTGCAAGGCCGTATCCACAACGCCGATGTCGCCCTCGCCTTCGACGGTCCCCTCACGCCCCTCGATGAGGAGACCCACGGCATCCAGGGCGTCGCCGTCACGATCATCACCGACGCGCCCGAACTCCGGTTCGCACCAGCCGTCCTCGGCAATATCCGCACCATCCGCGATGTCGGCTACGGTGCCCGCCTGATCCCGCGCCTGCGACGCTACTCCATCGCCGTCACCGGCACTGCCTCCGACCGTGCCCTCACCATCGAACGACCCGGCTTGGATGGTCGCCATGCCTATGCCATCCAGGTCGAACCGCGCGACGGCACCACCGTGACGGTCGATCCCGATGGTGGCTTTACACTGCACCCGCCTCCCACTGGGCAGGTCTGTGCCGATATCGTCGCAACCTGTGATGATCCGCACCTGACGCCAATCCCGGTCGACCGCCTCTTGCGACCCAGCGCGCGGGCCCGCCTGACCGGCACCGATGCCCATCGCGACCTGAATGCACTCGCCTTCCTTGCCTACCGCGAGAAACTCCTCGCCGGATCCTGGCAATACCTCACCTACTTCGGGCGAGACACCCTCCTCGCCTTGCGACTCCTCGCACCGGCCATCGGCGCCGATCTCTTCGAAGCCGGCCTGGGTGCCGTGATCGACCGGATGGCACCGACTGGCGATGTCGCCCACGAGGAATCCCTCGGCGAATACGCCCTCATGGAACGCGACCGCGCCCGCAAGCATGCCCGCCAAACCGGGACGGCGATCCCCGATCATGTCTCCGCACGAGGCCATGGCAGGTCGCGCACCTCCCCCCTTCTCGACTACAAGATGGTCGATGACGACTTCCTGCTTGCACCGGTCCTCGCGCACTACCTGCTAGACACTCCAGACGACGGCGCGACCGTGAACGTGGCCGGGTCACGCAGTGACGGTGCGTCGCGTGCCCGCGCATTTCTTGGCCGGCGCACTCCCACCGGACTGACCTACGCGGATGCGATCCGCCAGAACCTCGAGACCGTCATCGAACGCGCCCGCCCGTACGCCACATCACAGTTGCCCCGGGACCTGATCCACCTGCGCCAAAGCGCAGCACATGTCGATCAGGAGCGATGGNNGTCGGCAACTGGCGGGACAGTTCCGACGGCCTCGGGGGCGGGGTGGTGCCGTTCGACGTGAATGTCGCCCTCGTGCCGGCCGCCCTCCGTGACGCTGCCCGTCTCCTGGATACCGGATGGTTCACTGGCGCGACTGATGACCAGCACGAACGAGGTTCGACATTGGCCGACGATGCGCGTGCCCTTGCCAGTGCATGGACAGGTACCGACCGCCACTTCACCGTCACCATCAACTCGGATCGGGCCCGCGCCAACCTCACCTCAATTGGACACGACCGGGGCCTGCCAACCCGGTTCATCACCGATGCCCTTGGCACCATCTCCGACGAACCAGTCACCTTCCCGGGCATCGCCCTCGATGCCGAAGGAAAGCCCGTGCCGGTCATGCACGGGGACGACAGCCTGGTTCTCCTGTTCGGTGACCCATCACCAGACACGTTGCACCAGATTGCCGACCGGTTGACCGCGCCGTTCCCCGCCGGGCTGCGTCTCCCCGGGGCGGGCACTCTCGTGGCAAACCCTGTCCACGCCGGTGAAGACCTGCGCGCACGCTTCACCGCCGGGCACTATCACGGAACGGTGATCTGGTCGTGGCCCCAGGCCGCCTACGCCGCCGGCATCGCCCGGCAGATCGACCGGCCCGACCTCCCGGCCACCACACGCGCACGCCTGATCGCGGCCGAAGCAATCCTCTGGCAGGGCATCGAGGCTTCCGACGCCCTCCGTACCTCAGAGTTCTGGACCTACACGATCGATGACGAGGGTGCCTGCATCCCCGTTCCCGCACAAGGCGCAGGCATCGTCAACGAAAGCAATCCGGTGCAACTCTGGAGTACGGTCTATCTTGCGATCCACCCTCCGGCCAGGTGACCGGACCGCATCATCGGAAAATCCCCGCAACACGGTCACGAACCCGTCAGGGGCTTCGGGTGCCCTAACCCCCCAGGATCTCCGGCAGGATGTCGGCAACGCCAAGCGTGAATGCCGTCCCCACCACCAGACTGAAGACCGCGGCCACAATCCCCGTGCCAACCATCAGCCACCGGGCCGCCGATGTGGCGATGAATCCGGCCGCCGACAGCGCTGCAATTGCAGTGTTTGAGATCAGCAGGCCCGCGACAAACGCCATCATCATCGCGCCACCCAGACCCGTTGCATCCGCCCCACCGATCGAGGCGATCAGCAGCACCTGCGTGCCGGTCTCGGCACCGATGCCATGGATCACCCCCACGCCAAAGGCCGATCGTGGTCCATAGGACACGATCCGGTGCACGTGTGCCGGTCCGCCGTGGTCGTGACCATGTCCCCAACGGGCAACCGCATTCCAGACGCGCCTCAGGACTGCGCCGACCACCATCCACCGGCTACGAAAGGTGATCGCGCCACCACCGCGGTCATTCCGCACCAGCGACCACAGGATCCACCCACCAAGCAGCAGGAGCGTCACCCCCACCACGCGTTCCATGATCGGGTCGACCCAGTCCGGTACCAGTTGCCCGATGGTCAGCGCGGCCGTCCCGAGGACCACGACCGACACCGCATGCCCCAGGGCGTACATCGAGGCCAAGCCGATGGCGCGTCGCGTCACCCGCCCCGGCTCTGGGGCCACGCCGGTTTCGCCAGGTCGGGACTGCCGGGCATCGTTCGTGACGGTGCCGGTGATATCCGTGATCGCCGCGATGTGGTCCCAGTCAATCCCGTGCCGGATACCAAGGGTGAGTGCCGTGCCAAGCAGGCCCAGACTGCCCCCGGAAAGCACAAGCGCATCACCGGGCATCCCGCGCCGACCCTCTCCCGCCATGCACAACCGGCATTACCGGGGGGGCAGGCGTGGCCGACTCTTGGCCGGAGTGAGAGTAACGGCCCGGACCTGCCGTCCTCAGTTGTGCAAGCCCGGTGCAAAGCCACGTTGATGCGGGGCCACAAGATTGCGTTGAGGCACGTCCCAGCCCACGTGCGTGGCGGATTGGGGGTGTCACACCCCAAGAGGGAGAACGGCCGTCCACGCGAACCGCACGCGTGCGTCATCGGAGACGCCAGTCCGACGGATGATCGCCTCCACCTGCCAGTCCCCGGCCATCGTCACCGGGAATGACGCCCCGGGAATGCCAGTCACCGCATCGGCCTTGCACGTCACCTGGACGGTCCCAATGCCGGACACCGGAGGCACGAACGAAAGGATCACCCGTGCCACGGTGTCCGCAGTCGCGCCAGACGTCGTCACCGACCATTGGGTTGCCCCACCCACATCGGTTGCAGGGGAGAGTTGGACCGAAAGATCCGCAGGCATTGACGAGGTGACTGGTCCGCTGTCGGACGAAAGCGGGAATGCGCCGCCGACAACCAGTCCGTAGAAGCCAAGCATCTCGTGACCATCCTCGGCCGACACGGCCACCCACGCAACGGTGTAGAGACCCGGCGCGACGGGGGGAACGGTCAGCACGATGCGCGTGCGGTCGGCCGGATCAAACTCACCAGACACGCCATCGACCGGAACCCCGCGCACGTCAAGCAGGCGCGCACCGGACCCACGGTCAAGCGCACCGGAGAACGTCAGCACCAACTGTTCCGGCAACGTCTCGACCGCACCGGCAGGTGGATCGGCCTTCTCGAGGTTCGCGTGCGCCAACGCCACCCCGGCCGACGCCAGAAATGCACTGGTCGACAGGCCCGCCACTCCGGCCAATGTCAGGATGCGACCAGTTGAGCGTCGTGTCCACGTCTTTCGGTCCATCATTCCACAGCCCTCGCACAATCCGGTGACACCAACGTCGTGAGTGGCCCTCGCTACTTCAAGGATGCCACCCGGGAACAGCCCAGACGGCTCCAGAATCGGATGCGGTGACTTCCGCCACGCCAAAAGCCCCGGATGCACGAACCACAATGTCCGTGTACCCGGGGCCCAGGAAGCCTCAGACCCTAGTGGCTATGCGATGCGTCCGCACCATGGTCGCCGCCCATCTCGCCAAGCCAGGCATAGACCTTCTTGGAAAGATCGTGGGCGCCATCATGCACCGCCTTCGCCGGGTCAGCCGCCCCCGATGCATTGCCCGCCGCAATCGCGGTCCTCAGTGTGATCAAGTTTCCTGCTAACGCGTGGGCGTCTTCTCGCAATGCCGACGGCCACTTCACCGCACCGGTGATCGCGGCGGCCTGGTTCACCTTTCCGATGCTTCCAGCCGGGATTTCACCACCGGCGATGGCCGTGTCCAGTGCATGGAAACCGGCACCATCGAGGAATGCGATGGCCGCCACGACCTGCCCGATCGCGGCCGCGTCAGTCAGTTCGGCAGCCGCCATCGGCACATCTGTCAGGGTCACGACCGGTGCGGGGTTCGCATCGGCCGGGGCGTTTGCCCACTCCACGACGCTACCGTCCGAATACGTCTGGTAGGCCTTGAACGTCAGGGCCCCACCCTTGCCGTTCCTTCCCTGGAACATGAAGACGCCCAGTTCGTCGGAGGCAATCGACCCACCCGACCACGTCACCGAGGT
>DDYL01000163.1:12529-13521 GCA_002347925.1 Chloroflexi bacterium UBA2235
GAGACGTCGACCCCTTCCGGGAACGCGAGTTTTACCTTGATAGTCGGGATTGGCTTCTCGGTGGGAACGCGCACGGTGTACAGCTCATAGGCGTTCGCCGGGCTCTGGTTCGGCACCACCGTGACATGCGCACTCGAGATCTGCACCCCAATCAGCATCCCCACGGTTGCCGCCACTGTCGTGATCGCCACCTTTGCGCGATCGATCGTCCCCAGTCGTGTTCTCATCCTGACCTCTCCGGTGCCTGCATCCCCACGTCCATGACGCGGATGACTCTCTTGCACCATCAAGCATCGTCGTTTCCCGATGGTCTGCCAAGGCCCAAACAAGGACTACGTGCCGACCCGCCGGGTCACGAATGGACTATCGAACGGGCAACGCGCTCCCCATCCTGTCGCCACAGCCACGCAGGGGGTAACCCGACTCCCCTCTCCCGTCGAAACTGGGTAGGGGGTGGGGGATTCCTGCACCGCGGATCAGGCAAGTCCGGCTAGTGCACCCTACCCGGTGAAACCGAACAGGTGCGCCGGGGTCTCCCAGAGGATGGCATGGCGTTGCGCCGCCGTCAGGGGAAGGTCCTTTTCCACATAGGCCAGCGCATCAGCCAACGGCACCAGTCGGCCACTGCCCGGGAAGCCGGTTCCCCACATCATCCGGTCCGCACCAAACGCCCCCACAAGCTTCGTGACGAATGCATGGGTGTCCGGCCACGGGTATCCCTGCTTCGAGGCAATCTGGTAGTCGCCAATCTTGGCGTGCACACCCGGAAAGTCGGCAAGGCGCAGGATTGGGTCGAACGATGCGTGGGGCGACGCCTCGGTGACATCCGGCTTGCCGATGTGGTCGATGATGACGCGCACACCCGGATGCCGCGCGATCATGCGGGCAAGGGCCTCACCGTGACGAGGCCACATGTGGAACTGCAGGATTGCCCCGGTTTCGCGAGCAACCTCCCAGAGGGCATCGTTCTCCGGCGCATCGACCCACCACGC
>DDYL01000163.1:13568-16312 GCA_002347925.1 Chloroflexi bacterium UBA2235
CCGATCCCGGCGAACCGCCCGGGGTGCGCCTCCAGGCATTCGATGACGTACGTGTTGTCCCACCCGAACGCACTGCTTTGCACCAGCACCGAGTGCGCGATGCCGTACCCATCCATGTCACCGATCAGCCACTCGACCGGTGCCGGACCCTTGGGCCATGCAATCTTTGCACCAGCCGCGGGTCGGTGCCCCGGCTTGTCATCAAGTGCCCAGACGTGCACGTGGGTGTCAATGACCCTGGTGCCATCGGGACGGACAGTCGCCCGGTGGTTGCCAGTCAGGGGCGCAGTCAAGTCGGTCATCGTTCTTCTCCTTGCCCCCGATGGGCGGTGAACATCTGGTGCAAACCCGACGCGAATCCACACCACGCCAGATAGTGTTCGGCCTATGCGAATGCAAATCGGGTTGGGTGACCGGGTGGTACCCGGCATCAATCTACCCGATGCCGCCTCAGACCGACCCGGTATCCATCGCACCCATGAAGTGGCGCCGGCACAGCGAGACATAGCGGTCATTCCCGCCAATCTCCACCAAGGCCCCGGCGCGTTCGACGGTGCCGTCCGGACCCACACGCACCACCATCGTCGCCTTGCGCCCGCAGTGGCAGACGGTCTTGATCTCACCAAGCGTGTCCGCCCACGCCAGGAGTTGCGCACTTCCCTCGAAAAGCCTCCCGAGGAAGTCGGTGCGCAAGCCGTAGCACAGGACCGGGATGTTCAGTTGGTCGACAACCCGTGCCAACTGGCGCACGTGGTCGGGCGTGAGGAACTGGGCCTCGTCAATGAAGACACACGCGACCGGTGATGACGCGTGATCATCGCCGATCTCCGTGAAGAGGTCTCCACCCGGCACGAAATGGCGGGCCTCGGCACTGATCCCGATCCGCGAAGCCACCAATCCGTCAGCACGGTCGTCCAGTCGCGACGTGTAGACAAGGGTCCGCATCCCCCGCTCACCATAGTTATAGGAGGCCTGCAGCAATGCGGTGGATTTCCCCGCATTCATCGTCGAATAGTAGAAATACAGTTTGGCCATCGTGCCGTTCCAGTCTCCCCACCCCCGGGAGTCACGCACAGGGGGGTATGGGTGATGTCCTCCCGGAAATGGAGCGAAGCGCATGGATGAACGGTAGTACGGTGCGTCGAAGCGAGGACGCCGTCCTGATCTAGCCCGCCGTGCGGTCCAGGACCTCCTGTCCGGCCCGCCGGGCATTCTCCAGGGCGTCCTTGACTGGCATCTCGCCCTTCCACAACGGGCCGAGTTCCTTGTTGATTGCCCCGTTGTAGTCCACGATCAGGCCATTGTCGGGCAGGAAGAACGGCGACGCTTCGGTGAACGCCTTCGCAAAGACCTTGAAGGCATCGTCAGCCGCCACCTTGGGATCGGTCCACGTGTCCATCCGCGCACCAGGCGCAAAGCCATAATCGAACCACCCAAGACTGACTTCCTTGGAGACGATGTACTGCACCACCTCAAAGGCATTGTCGGGCGCCTTGCTTGCTGCGTTCTGCGACGCACTGTCCACGCCGGTGAAGAACCCACGACCCTGCGTGCCTTTCGGCCCCATCACGACCTTCCACCGCACACCCTGCGCCTGCTTGCGGAGACCGTTGATCACGCCGAAGTTCGTCCACATCGCGGCCACCTGCCCGCTGATGAAGTTCGCCTGGTCCGCACCCTGCAAGACGCCCGGCGCCGGCGAGACCCGGTCGCGCGTGATCAGGTTGGCCAGGATCTCGACACCTGCAAGGGCTTCGGGCGCAGCAATGATCGCCTTCTTGCCATCCTTGTCGATGATGTTCCCGCCAAAGGCGCGGGCCGCCACCGTCAGGTGCTGAATGAGGGTGGCCGGGAACAGCGCCCACTGGCCTTCACCGCGCCGCGCCTGCACCTTGCGGAGCGTCTCCTGCATCTGGCCGAAGGTCCAGTTGGCCTCATCCGGTTCCTCGACACCTGCCTGCGCCCAGATGTCCTGATTGATGAAGAGGCCGCAGAACCCCGGGTGCGCGATGTGCGGAAGACCGAATTGCTTGCCCCGGAACCGCAGGGTTTCGGTGGCCGCAGGGTAGAAGACCGAGAGGTCTGCCTTGTCGCGGGCGACTGCCGGGCCGAGGTCAGCAAGGAACCCGCGGGCCGCCATCTGGGAGAAGTTGCTGGTCGCCACCAGGCGCATCACGTCGCCGAGTGAGCCGGCCGCGCCGAGCGTGACCGCCGCCGGGACGTTGTTCTGGTCCGGAGGCCACGCCTCGAAGGTGACCTTGGTCTTCCCGCCCCGGGCGTTGAACTTCTCCACGATCTTGGGCCAGTACTCGCCCTCGGCCCCGGCCGTCGACCCGTGCAACCGGATCTCCGCCACGGTCGCCGCCTTGGTGGGCACAGGTGTCGCCGCGGGTGCGGTCGTGGGAGCCACCGCGGGTGCAGTCGTCGGGGCGGCCTTCGCCGCTGCGGTCGGAGCCACCGGGGCGGCCGGAGGTGCATCCCCCCCGCAGGCGGCCAGCAGGGCGGAACCCGCTGCGCCGATGCCACCCAAGGCCAGTCTTCCGAACCAGGCGCGCCTGGTCGTGCCCGGCCTCGCCCCTTGACCGAATGGCTTCGCTACCCGTCCATCCATCGTCGCACCCTCCCGTTGTCGCCGGTACGGTACGTCTGCAGGGCGGGTACGTCAACCCCGAACCACTCTCCAGCGCAGCAGGCTTGGCCCGTGCACCACGATGCAACCATCCACGTGAGGCCCCCCTGGGAGC
>DDYL01000216.1:0-637 GCA_002347925.1 Chloroflexi bacterium UBA2235
GGCGGCGGGCCAGTGACTCCGGAAGGAGGTGCCCGCCAGTGGCAGTTTTCGTCGCACCGGAGTTGCAGGTCGCTCCCGAAATCGTGCGTGACTACGAGCATGCGTTCCAACGAGACCGCCCGAAATCGCGCGCTCTCTATGAGCGCGCCGGTGAGGTCTTTCCGAGCGGTGTGACGCACGATGCACGCTACCTGTCCCCATTTCCACTGTACATGCAGGATGCTTCAGGGGCATACAAGTGGGACGTCGACGGCCATAGGTACATCGACTACGCCATTGGACACGGAGCATTGCTATTTGGACACTCGCATCCCGACTTGGTCGAGGCAGTCCAATCGCAGGTGGCAAGGGGAACCCATTTCGGAGCCGCTCATGAGCTGGAGATTGAGTGGGGAGAGTGGGTCAAGCGCCTGATCCCCTCCGCGGAACGGGTCAGGTTCACCGCGTCCGGCACCGAGGCCACGCACATGGCCATCCGTCTTGCTCGCAGTTTTACCGGGCGGACCCGTGTGTTGAAATTCGAGGGTCATTTCCACGGTTGGCACGATGCGGTCACGGCGGCGGTTGAGCCTCCCTATGATGTGCCGTCCTCAAGTGGGGTTCCCCACGCGGTGCTTGATGAAGTACTCGTCCTCGC
>DDYL01000216.1:672-1781 GCA_002347925.1 Chloroflexi bacterium UBA2235
TCATCACCGGGTTCCGGTGTTCGCCGGGTGGCGCACAGGAGGTGTACGGGATCGCGCCTGACCTGACCACCCTCGCCAAGATCCTTGCCGGGGGACTGCCGGGAGGCGCCGTCTGCGGCAAGCTCGAAATCATGGACATCATGCGGTTTGGCGAGACCACCGCGTGGAACCGGGGTGGCCGGATCTCCCATCCCGGGACGTACAACGGCAACCCGGTTTCCGCCGTCGCCGGAATTGCGGCGCTGAAACTCGCAGCGGATGGTCGTGCGCAGTCGCATGCGAACGCCCTCGCCGAGCAGTTGCGGGCAGGCATGAACGAGGTCGGTGCACGCTACGGACTACGTGGCTGCGCGTACGGAACCTTTTCGATGTTCCATATGATCTTCGACCGTACGAGACTTCATGCGGGAGGCGGGCCCGTCTATGCGAAGGGCAAAGACCCCCGCGTGACAAAGCTTCGAAAGGCAATGATCGTGCTGGGCGTTGACCTTTTCAGTAGCGGAGGGATGGTCTCGGCGGTGCACACTGAGGCGGATATCCGCTTCACTTTGGAGGCGTTCAGCCATGCGATGGCCGCACTTGATGCGGAAGGAACCTTGCAGTGACACGAACGGTGTCGTCAATTGACGCCAGGATTGACCTGACAAAGGGCCCGGGTCAGATCGAGTCGATCCATCTCGCCCCTGCCCGCGGTGCGCCAGCACGGATGGTGGAGACGGCTGTCGTTGCGCCGGACCACGGACTTGTAGGCGATTGGCGGAACCGCCCAGGGTCGCGCCGGCAGGTGACGCTGATTGACGGTTGGGCAATCGACCGTGCCGCCGAAACTTTGGAGATCACCATTCCGCCGGGAGCGACGAGGCGTCAAATCGTTGTTCGGGGATTGGCGCTGAACTCACTGGTAGGCAAGCACATCTCAATCGGCGAAGTGGTCATGGAAGTCACGATGCTCTGTGACCCGTGTGACCAGATGGAGACCGCGATTGGTCCGGGCGGTCGCGCCGCCCTCGGTGACGACGGGGGGATCTGTGTGCGCGTCATCCAAGGTGGTGAGGTGCGCGTTGGAAACGAGGTCCGTGTCCTCATAGATTAGGGATTGATCGATGGGT
>DDYL01000216.1:1860-20099 GCA_002347925.1 Chloroflexi bacterium UBA2235
GTTGATTTTGTCGATGCCGCACATGCCAGCCGTCACCACCCAGAGACGTTTTGCCGTGGCGAGGTCTCGCCCGGCTGCGCTCGGAGGCACGGGTTTGCTGTCCGCAAAGTACAAGCCGGTCACGCCAGCTACCTCGGGTGAAGTAGCCAGATAGATGGATGTCTGGGCGCCGCGCTCCGTAGAGCGTGCGAAAAGACGTGCCACGCGCATCCCAACGGCCATCAACTGGGACTGCGCGCCGCTCATGCCAAAGTTGCTGGCAACAAAGCCAGGGTGAAGTGCGTTCGCCGTCACGCCCGTTCCGGAGAGTTGTCGGGCTAGTTCCACCGTGAACAGGATATTCGCCAGTTTCGATTGGGCATATGCACGCCAACCGCTGTAATTCTGTTCACCTTGCAGGTCGTCGAAGTTGATTCGGGCCATCTGGTGCGCGCCGGATGAGACGCTTACGATTCGCGCCGAACCAGACGCCACAAGCAGCTCACGAAGTTCGTGAGTGAGGCGGAAGTATCCGAGGTGGTTCAGGGCAAACGTCATCTCGTTCCCGTCACCGCTGACTTGCCGATCGTAGAAGATGCCTCCAGCGTTATTCACGAGGACATTCAGGCGATCATGGCGAGATTTGAACTCGTCAGTAACTCGAACGATTTCAGATTGGACCGAGAGGTCGCCGACTAAGGCGGATACCGACGGATTGCCCGTCTCGGTGATGAGCGAGCGGACGGTCGAGGCGGTTCTGGAGGCATCACGACCGACAATGACGACTGTTGCGCCGTTCATCGCGAGCGCGCGCGCTGTCTCGCGCCCGATGCCCCTCGTTCCGCCGGTGACAAGACAAACGTGATTCTTCATCGCACTGTTCATGGCAAAAGCATGACAGAACGCGAGCGTTCAGTGCCGGCCCGCCGCAAACACGGACGTCACACAGTCGGCCTGCCAAGACCTCCTTGGTCGACCGCGACCGCTTCGTCCGCACCTGGCCACGGTGGCATCGTGACGCATAGGAACGTCAGTGGTGCCCCGTCATCCGCTTTGAACTGAAAGGCCCAGCCAACGGGGATTGCGAGGGCGTCGCCAGGCCGAACGCGATCAATCTGGCCACCAGACACATCGGTCTCCGGAGTCCGCCATACGTCTCCGATGCCGGAAAGCACGTACCAGCATTCCTCGACAGTACGGTGGCGAACGGGCCGTGAAATCTGACCCGCAGCGAGAGTGACCTCGACGACACTCGAACGGGTCGTGCCTTGGTCGATTCCGAGCAGGAAGCGGATTTCTGAGCCATCCGGTGCGTGCACGTCCGGCAAGGTTGGTGCACTGACCGGTCGGGGTAGAGCACCGTTGCCGGAATTGCCTAGGGTCGTACGTGCAATTGTCATTTGCTTCTCCGAGACCGCGAGTATCACATTGACGTTGAACGGTCGTGATATGGTTCAGTCCGCGACGGCTTGACGGAACCATCGTTTTCAAGGTCGGCCACTTGGGTTCCGGGCGGCAGCCAAAGCCTGACCGAATTTTGATAGGTTTGCGAACCTGAAACAGTGGCGGGTATCGTGACGAACGGCCACCACTTGGATGGCGGCACCGTTGGACTAGGCTTCCCGATCAATGGCAGATGGCGCAGGTAACCGGCCCCTGAATGGGTCCGCAAATAGTCAGGCGCGAGGCGGGGATGCCTTGGTACCCGCCCAAGGTGGCGGCGCGCCTCTTTCTTTCGCCAACTTGCAGAAGATCGCGTTAGCAGAACTCGCGCTGCGCAGCCCGAAGGGATTTGTCGGCGGGGGTGGGCCGGTCCTCACGACGGGTGACGCCCAGCCTAGGCCATTTGTGGAAGTCGCGTTGCTATTCGGGCAAGCGGTAGGCGGTGGTCGTCCGATCCAGCGGGCGCTTGTGAATCTTCAGGCGCAAGGCCGGGACCACAACTGTGACGCGGTTGTTTCGGTTGAGTTGCTGGAATATCAGGTGAAGGTTGGCACGGTCATCGTTGCGTACGGGACCGGCATCAAGTACCTGGACCTGCCCGTTCCAGCGGCGCAGTAGGGACGGACCACCAGGGCCGAACACCCTCAAGGATGCTCGGCCCGGTTGTAGGTCCGCGGTGCGGGGGCTGATCAGCTACCTTGCTGATGGCCAGCGACCCGATGCCACGAGGTCTTCAAGCATCCCGCTCGCCATGAGTTGGGCTTCGACTTCGGCTGGTTCGCGTCGGCCAGTTGGCCAGTCTTGAGCATCGGCGACCGAGAAGAGTGTCCATGCCGCAACCATTGACGCGGACTGGAGACCCTTCGGGTTTGCCTTGTCGAACGTGTCAGCGGTGGTGTGTCCCCATCCACGTCCAACCAGGCCCATGAGCGATGCCGCCGTTTCCGTCGTGCCCACATTTGCAGAAGGCACTCCGGCCATCGCGAATGGGAAGTGATCTGAGGAAGATGTGAATCGGTCGTGGATCTCCATCCGGTAATCGAGGGTGCCAGCGAGTGACTGGAACCACGGAACGAGCTCCGGGATCCCGGACACGATGACCGACTCGCTTCCCGCCTGGCCTCGCCCCGTAGTATCGAGATTCAGCATGAACCGAACCTGTCCGAGCGTCTCCCGATGGTGTGCGACGTATTCGTACGATCCAAGCAAGCCGATTTCCTCGGCGCCGAACAGGACGAACCGGATGGTCCTTGAAAAGCCACGGCCACGTTCGCGTGCAATTGACGCCAGGATGCGCGCCGCCTCGGCGATGACCACCACCCCTGCCCCATTGTCGAGGGCGCCCGGGGCGATGTCGTGGCTATCCAGGTGGCCTCCGGCAATGACGATCTCGTCACGGAATGGGCTGTCCGGATCGGCTGGGAGTTCGGCAACAACATTCGATGACATCGCTGGAGGGAAGTCGGCTCGTGTCTCTATCCGCAACCGGACAGGTCCTCTGTCCAGAAGTCGCAACAGGAAGGCGCCATTCTCAAATCCGAGACTGAGACCGGGGATCGGCGCCTGGCTCACCCCGCCGCCTTCAAGCCCCCCAGTGACCGGCATGTCGCCAGGATTTTGGTTGACGTAAAGGAACGCCGCGGCTCCTGCTTCTACGGCACGCATGTATTTGTCGCGCCGATGGCTTGAGGGCCGTCCGTTGCGACCCGCGGTCTCGGCTGCACTGAGGACAATTTTCCCCTTCAGTGCGCCGGCCGTAGCGCCAGCCGAGGCATATCCATCAACTTCGCCATCGCCAACCGAAACGAGTTCGGCCTCGAGGGTTCCAGCGGGACAGTACGGTAGTGCAAGGGATCGTACTTCTGCGCCGAACGGCTCAAGAACCGAGATACGTTCGGTCCCTCGCACCCAACCGAGGTAATTGAACGGCTCAAGGTGGACGTTTGAAAGCCCGGCATCGCGGAAGCGGTCGGCCATGAACGATGCTGCTGCCTTTTCACCGTCACTTCCCGCAAAGCGGTGCCCGAAACGGTCGCACAGGTCGCGCAACGTTTCGTACGCCTGCTCTGAGGTCCATGCCTCGCCAGCGATGGCCTTGGCGGTCGCGATGTGCATGCTTCGAGAAGTTGTTTGAACCATTCTTTGTGTCTCTTTTCCCGTTGGGGTGAAAATATCGGATTCGATTTCAATGGAATAGCCGACCTGAAGCTTCGTTCTACTGCTCTACACGGTGGTAATAGTGTGTCGGTACCATGCCATTTGTATGACGGATGCCCGACCTGAACCATGCGCGCCGATGGCGTGAGGGTACCCTGATGAGCTCACCAAACTGCCCTTCAGACGACCGCCGCGAGATATTCGGTTGGACACTGTATGACTGGGCCAACTCTGGGTTCGTCACGACTGTTTCGACAGTTCTGATTGGCCCTTACCTCACCGCTCTCGCCGAGAGTGCGGTGGGTGAGAACGGAGTGATAGCGAGTCTTGGCCTATTGGGAACGATCACTGCGAAGTCATTCTTTCCGCAGTGCGTGTCCATTTCTGTATTCTTGCAGCTGTTTTTCCTGCCGGTGCTGGGTGGGATTGCCGATACCACCAACCTGAAGCGCCGGCTACTTGGCGTGTTCTGCGGGTTCGGTTCGATTGCGACCGTTTCCCTTTACTTTGTTGAGGTCGAGCATTTCCTGATTGGCGGGCTCGTTTACATCATTGCGAACATTTGTCTGGGCGCTTCAATCGTTCTCTACAACGCGTTCTTGAACGAAATCGCAAGCCCAGCCCGCCGTGATGCGGCTTCCAGCAAGGGCTACGCTTTGGGGTACGTTGGTGGGGGCATCCTGCTCGCGACGAACTTGGCGCTCATTTCGTTTGCGGGGAGCATCGGGCTCTCGAAGGGAGAGGCCGTTCGGCTTTCGCTCATGTCCGCCGGTCTTTGGTGGGGAGGCTGGGGGTTTTTCAGCCTTAGTTTTCTTCGAGTAAGGCCGCCGTCCAGAGTTCTGGCACCGGGGAGCAACTGGATATCAATAGGTTTCTCGGAGATTGCTATTGCGGTGACCCAGCTTCGACGACTGCCACATACCGCCCGGTACTTGTTTGCGTACACCCTCTACAACGACGGCATCCAGACGGTGATCGGTTTGTCGTCGGTCTTTCTGGCGCAGGAACTCTTTTCGCCCGCTCAGCGTGCAGCGGGTGACGACACATCTTTCCTAACGGGACTGATCCTGATGGTTCAGTTTGTCGCTTTTTTCGGTGCGACCGGGTTCGAGCCCCTTGCCCGCCGGATCGGTGCGCGAGATGCCATCCTCGCCAGCCTCGTAGTCTGGTCCGGCATCGTTGTGTACGCCTATGCCTTCCTGACCACCACCACCCAGGCGCTTGGCATGGGTGCAACCATCGCTGTGGTACTCGGTGGGTCCCAGGCACTTTCGCGGTCACTGTTTTCGAGGTTGATCCCGCCTGGTCAGGAGGCGACCTACTTCGGGGTCTACGAGATCAGCGAGAGAGGAACCTCGTGGATCGGGCCACAGATATTCGCCGTGGTCGTCGCGACAACCGGTTCGTACCGTGACGCCATCCTTTCGCTGATGGCACTTTTCGTCACTGGGACAATTGTGCTCTGCCTAACCGACATACGTCGGGCTGAGGCGGACGTCGAGGCCCTGGCAGCGTCTTTGGGCACGGGGTAGAGGGGTCTGCGCCTACGCTATCATCCTGATACTTTCTACGATTTACGTAGCATTGAAAAATGAGGAGCACGAACGTGACCCCTGGGAACCAATCAAACAGCGAAACTACCGGTAGTCGATCCCTTCGAGGGGTGTATCCAGCGGCGAACACCCTGGAAGGGGCCGGCGTACCGATCAAGCGAGCGTTGCCGACCCGTGATGGTCGGTATGACCCGGTTGATCCGTTTCTGCTTCTCGACGACGTCGAACTTCAAGTGACTGGCGGGCCGTCGTTTCCGCCGCATCCGCATCGTGGATTCGAGATCATCACCTACCTACTGTCAGGTGGAATGACCCATGAGGACAGCGAGGGGCACCGTGCGACGGTCGGGCCTCTCGGACTGCAACACATTCTTACCGGAAGCGGGATGTGGCACGGAGAGGAGCACGACCACTCCCAAGGCACGATGCGGGGCCTCCAGATGTGGATCAACCTTGCACGCACAGAGAAGTCACGTGAACCTGCGTATACCGCGGTGAATGGCCCGGATGTTCCGGTTGAGCGAGTTGGCCACGCGATGATCCGCAAGTTGGCGGGTGAGGGCGGTGCTGTCTCGCTTGTCACCCCTGCAATCTATTACGACATCACCATCGACCCCTCAGCAACCGAGAACTTTCCCATTGCGGACGGGTGGCAGGGATTCGTCTATGTTCTTTCCGGTCTGGGTTCGTTTGGAAACCCGGCCGAAACCGTAGGCGATGGTGAAATCGGAATACTCGGACCAACGGGCGGCCTTTCTGTCATTGCCGGCACGTCAGGGGTGCGGTTCATGCTTGGCGCTGGCCAACCGCTTCGGGAACCGATCCGGTGGCGCGGTCCGTACGTCGACTGACTTGGTCAGCCCTGCGCGTGTACGGGAGCGATGCGTGAAAAGGTGAGTGCCCCTGACGTTATTTGACGTGCGGGGCGCCTGCCTTCGTGCGTTTTGAAGGCTATTGCTCACCGAGTTGAGTGAGCAGACCGTGAGTGTTCGACGGATCGATGTTCAGGATCCGCCATCCAGCCGCGGTGTCGATTGGCCCGTTGGCAGTGGCAGCGCCAAGTTGCAGGCCGCACGCGAGCGCCGGTGCAACTGCCTCGGTCAAATGCCCGGCAGTGGTGTATGCAATGTGGTGTAATGCGCCGTTCGGGTTGGCGCGCAGGAAGTCTGCGAATGGACCGGTCTCCGTGATCGGCTTGATGAGCTCGATGCCGGTCGATCCGTCGCCGAGCCGGAAGACGGCCACCTCAAAGTTGAACCCTGGACCAGCATCCCCGCGTCGGTCCAGGACAAGCCCCAACGTGTCCCGGTAGAACGCAATCGCCGCATCGAGGTCGGGGACCACATACCCCACATGGTGAAGTCCGGTTAACATCTCTGACCACTCCTGTCCAATTGCAAAGTGCCTTGAAGCGTAAGGTAATTGAACCTCATTGCTTGACGTCCAGAGGAGACCATGGGGTCAGTGCTGGCTTTGCGCGGGCGGCAGTATAGCCGTATCCAAATCGGTGGAGACTGGGTTACGTTCTCGGGAACCACCTGACGACGCTATACTGCCCGTCGTGAGTGCAGCGTCTCCCGACGTTCCCGAAGCCGTATCCGGCGGGATGATCGACCGCATACCTGCGACGGAATTGCCAGTGGCCGGCGCCCGTCGGGGTGTGGCGCTCGCTTCCCGAGGTGCATCTGCGAGGCTACTTGGCAGGTTTGTCTTGGGCACGGTTGGCTTGGCAGTTTTTTCGGGTTTGATTGGCTGCAATCCGCTGACGGATGGGCCTTCCCCTTTCCCAACCGCAACGGTCAGGCCGACGGCAACACCGAACCGTGCCTACTCGACGGTGCGTGTCGGAACCATCATTGACGCCGTCAAGACCCTTGGTCGGGTCGTCGCTGCCCAGGAAGCTGATCTCAATTTCCGGAATACGGGTCGCATACGCGACGTGTTTGTGCAACCGGGAAATCTGGTGACTGCGGGCCAGGTTCTCGCCGAACTCGACCAGCGTGATCTGCCGTGGCAGCTTTCCCGCGCACGCCTCGGAGTTCGGCAGGCTGAGGCACGCCTCGAGGCTTCCGTCGCTCGTCAGGTTGTCGACACGGTTCAAGTGGATGAACTTGCCGTGCAGAGCGCTGCGGTTCAACTCGCGGGTGCGAAACTCGCCCAGTCGCGACTGGACGCTGACGTTCCTGACGCGGATGTGCTCGATGCGCGGTCGAGGATCGCTTCGGCGCGCAGCGCGCTTGACACCGCCCGCTTCGCAATCCGTGCCCGTGACGCTGACCTCGCGGTCAAACAGGCTGAACTTGCTGTCAAGTTGATGCCTCCGAATGCTCAGGAAATTGGCCGCGCGCGGTTGGAAATCGAGATTGCCCGTGTTCGGCTTGCCCAAGCGGAAGCTGGTCCACGGGCCGAGGACATTCGCGCCGCTGAAATTCTCGTTGATCAGGAGAGGACACGTCTGGCGAGACTGACAGATTCGTCCCCGGTGCGTGCCGAGGACATCGCCGGCGGGCGCTTGGAGCTACTTCGCGCCGAGGGTGTCTTGACGCGGGTCTTTGCAGATATCGATGCTGGGCTGCTGGTTGCCGCGGTCCCGCGCACATCCGCCATCGCGTCGGCCCGCAATGGGGTTGACGTCGCCCGAAATGCGTTGGAGAAACTGATGGCGACCGTGCCGTCGGCAACCGAAATCGAGGCGCAGCGGGCTTCGATCAGGCTTGCTGAGATCGCGCTCGAAAGGTTGCGGTCGCCTCAGACGTTTGACGCCGAATCGGCCCGCGTCGCGGTGAAGGTGGCTGAGGCGAGGCTCGCCCAGCTCCTTGCCGGGCCGAACGAGGCTGAGATTTCGTCAATCCGCGCCCAGATTTCGGCGATTGAATTGGCGCGAGACGGCGCGAAAGGTGCGGTGACGGTTGCCGAGGCAAACCTGCAAGCTGCAGAGAGTCGGCTCGCGTTCGTTCTTGAGGGGCCGAACCGATTTGACAGGGACGATGCGGCAAACCGGATCAGCGCGTTGCAGTCGCAGATTACCGCGCTGAAGGACCGCGTAGACACAAACCGGCAGGCCGCTGATCAGGCACGGACCATTGCGACGTTCGATCAGGAGACGCTCAGACGCGCCGTTGCTCAGGCGCGCCTCGACGTTTCCAACTTTGAAGACCAGACCGGCGATGTCAGGATTGTGGCACCGTTTCCTGGCAGGATCACTCGTTTGGCCGCGCGTCCGGGCGACACCGTGCAAGCGTTTTTCCCCGTCATGAATCTGTCAAGCCTTGAGGGAGTCGTAGTCAAGGCTGACATTTCCGAGGCGGATGTGCCTAGATTGCAAGAGGGAATGCCCGTCGACCTGACGCTTGACATATATCCCGGACAGTTGATCCGGGGGCGCATCATTTCGTTGCCAGTTTCTACGACCGAACGCGTTGGCGCGGCACCGGACAGGGCCACGCGAATTGCGGTTGATTGGCCAGCGCCGACCCCACTCGGGCGTCCGGAGTTGGGCATGCTTGCGCGGGTCCAGATCACGCTCCTCAGTAAGCCCGGTGTCCTCCTGGTACCCAACACCGCAATCAAGGTCGTTGGCAAGAGGAAATTCATCGAATACATGGACGGGGATATTCGGCGGTCACGGAACGTTGAACTCGGCATCCAGACCGACACCGACACCGAAGTGTTGTCGGGTGTCCAACCGGGCATGGTCGTGATTGCGGGGCAGAACTGATCGGTGAGGGCGAACGTCCTCGTCTTCCGAGACCTTCTCACACCTATTTTTCTCTACGCCGGCTGCCGTAAGTGAGGCCATGCATGCGTCCGCTCATTCTTGTCCCGACGGTGTTCGAGGCAGTTCAGGTGTTTGGCGAGATCGCCCGAGGTCCCCTGTCCACTGACGGCCACGCAACCGCCAGGTATTTGCTCCGTGACGATGGGGAATACGAAGTTCACATCCGCGAGTCGGTTTCTGATCCGTCACCGGTTGACCTTGCCCCGGCACTTGAGCGTGAGCGAGCTGTCGAAGTCGCCATAGAAGTGTGCGGCTTCGGATTGGCAGCGTCGGGGATCGGTGCGATGAATGCCTTGGCGCGCGAGGGTCGTCTGAGCCGTCCAAGCGGCTCAGAATATGGCGAACCCTCTCCGGGAGGTCGTCCGGCCACGATCCTGATCGGTATCGCGGGCTCATATGACCTAGGGGCGGCGCCCGTCGGTAGTGTTGTGATCGGAAGCCGAGCTACATGCGACGGCATAGGCGCGGGGACAGGCAACGAATTCGTGGCGGCCGGAGCGATGGGTTGGTCCCAGGGCCATTCCCGAAAAGGCATCCAACCAGTTCACGACACGATTGAATTGGACAGCTGGCTCATCGATGATCTACCGCGAAGTGAGCTTGCAGACCGAGTCTTTTTCGGAGGAGAGGTGCTTTCGGTCTCCGCTGCGTCGGGGAGTGCGGACGATGCGCAAACCCGGCGCATTCGGTACGCCGAGGCACTGATCGAGGACATGGAAGCGTTTGCGGTCGCACTTGCCACGCGCTTGAGCGGTGGGTCACTGACACTTATCCGTGGGGTGTCCAACGCCGTCGGTGATCGCGAGCATCTCAATTGGAAAACCGGAGCTGCCCTGGGTGCGGTGAGCAGGGTTCTTGCGGCTGCAATCGGGCTGGCAGGTTCACACCATGGATTCTCATAGGTTTGGCCGATAGGACACTTCTGGCAATCTACTGGTAGTCTCACGTCATTCGGTGCTCGCTAGTTTCGTGGACGTCCGTTAGATCGTGAATACTCCTCTGATCTGCCAACCTGGTTTGTCTTTACCACTCAATATTTTGGTTCACGGATCGTCTCCAAATGACTAGTGATGCGGTGACGCGCGCAGCTCCGACTGGGTTGACTACAAATGCTCCCGACGTGATCGTCCCCATCGCTGATGGTACGTGGGAACAGTGGTTCCATCAGGTTCTGCATTCCTTGGGCAATCACTCGTATTTGCTGGTGTTTTTCGGATCATTTCTAGAGAACACCGTCATTCTTGGGTTTCTGCTTCCGGGCGGTGTGGCGGTTGCGATTGCGTCGGCCGCCGGCCGCGAGGTCGACGCATCACTTCCTGTTCTCATCGCACTTGGGGCCGCCGGAATGTGCGGCGGGGCAGTATTCGACTTCTGGCTAGGGCGCATCGGCGCTGAACGCGTGCTCCTCCAACCCTGGGTGGGTCGGCTTGGTCCATACCTGCTTGGAAAGCTTGACGAGGCGAAGCCACACATCAACAAGCACGGTTGGTGGATGATGCTTGTCGTCCACGCATTTGGCCACGGCCGGTCGTCGCTCGCCCTCGCAGCGGGCGCTAGTCGCCTCTCCTTTGTGCGCTTCCTGCTCATGGAAGCACCGGCTGCCCTTCTCTGGTCGGGTGCCTTTGTAGGCGGGGGCTACTTCCTCGGAGGGGAGTGGCGCAGGGTCACGTGGGTGATGAACCGCATGGGTTGGATGGGTGCGGCTGTTGCAGTGGTTGCCTGCCTAGTTTGGTGGTATCGACGTAGCAACTCGCCGAGTTCGGGCAGTGGAGCGTCATCTCAAGAGGTGGAAGAACCGACCGTGCTCAAGACCGATCCCATCGCTGACGCGGTAACGGTAGACCGAATGAAACTCGGGCGAATTGCGAGCTGAGCGAACATCGCCTGACGACGCATCCAGTGGCTGTACTGCACGGTTTTCAAGGGGGCCACGGGCGGGCGAAGTTCGTGATGATTGGACCTCCAAACCGGATGTCCGGTTGATCGTCCAAAAACTGGTTTGATGCCGGGTCGTCTAGGTTCCGTTCGAACCGTGCCCCGGGCCACACGCCAAGTGTCATGTCATCCCAGTTGGCTTCGAAGTATGGAACGGGGTTCGTCGCGATAGCTCGGCCCTGCTTGCGGATTTCAAGATGAAGGTGGGGGTTCCGGTTGCACGTGTACGGAGCAATCGAATCACCCGTATTCCCCACGACCTGACCCGGTTCGACACGGTCGCCGACACGCACATGTCGCGTCCGTTCTACGAGGTGGCCGTACATCGCAATGTTGCCATCATCAAGGAGAAGAACACAGTTGTGGGGAGGGGACCCGAAGTCCCCGTCAACCGCAATTACCTTTCCTGGGGCGATTGCGACTACCTCGGACCCACATTCGGTGGCGAAGTCAATTCCGAAATGGATGCCTTGCCCTTGAACATATGTTGAATTCCGCCCACGGTACCCAGCCGTTGTGACGCCGTACCACTGGGCGACGTACCACGTGGATGGACCTGGCGGACCTGCAAAGGGGAGACGATATGGCTTGTCCCCGGTCGCCTCGGACGGGGCTGGCGGCGGTGCCGGAACCGCCTCGACGGTTCCAGTTCCACCTAATTCGATGCGCCAGAGTGATTTGTCAGTCGCAGATACGTAGACAAGTTTCGACCCGTCGTGAGATATGTCCCAATCGAAGTTTGCAATCTGGAACGGTGTGGTCGAAGGATCAGTCAGGCGTCGAACATTGCCCGTTTCCGGTGAAACTTCCCAAACTTCGTGGCTTGCCGAACGGGATACCCGGTGCGGAATGACAAGTAGGCGGTTGTCGGACGTCCATCGGTAACCGCCGATCATCGCAATGCGGCGCCTGCGGGAACCGTCGGTTCGCGTTACCCATAGCCCGTCTTGGTCGCCCTTCCTGTTCCACATCGAGACGTGAGCAATCCAGGTTCCATCCGGCGATGCGACTAGGCCAGTCAGGCGTTTGCCCCGGGCCAGTTCAATGATCGACTCATCGCGAGTGTCGTATGCCCAATACGAAGGATCGTCTGGTTCGGTGCGTCGTCCGGACAGAAGTAGTCGGACATTGCCGCCGTCGTCGGGTGCAGGGATCCACGCTTGGACGGAACCATTGATCGGGAGGCGGATTTTGCGTCCGTCTTCCCCATCAGCGCGCGCAATCATTACTTGAGTTAGGCCGAACGCGGAGTTGGACCATCCTGACGAGCCGGCTCCTGTTGACGGGCCTCCGGGAGACCCGACCCCGCTCGCGGTGTACGCGACGGCGGTGGCGTCACTTGAAAATACCGGTGTTGTCGTGGTTGGAAGCGACCATTCCCGCCCGGTGGGCAGGTGTGTGACCGCCGTGTCGCGTCTCTGAACCCTCGGTGTAACCAGAAGGCGTGAACCCCCCAGCATGTATCCCCACTCGGCACGCTCACGCCGTGGCTCAACTTCCTGAGGCCCAATGACGAACATTCCACCCTGACCAGGCGCCGGTTGGTCATAGAAAAGTATGCGGTCATTGTCGTCGGCAAAGAAGGGCTGGGTGATGCCTGAAGCGGCCAGGCGGATCATCCTGGTCACGGGTGCCTGGCTAGTCGAATTATTGTTCGGCGCTGGGAGATCGACTTCAGCAGCGGTGGCGGGCGCGACCGCGGTTGTCGATTCCTCACCCTTTGCCGTTCGCTCGGCGTTTGATGGCAGTCCGCTGCTCGCCGCGTCTGCTGATCGGGTGCCAGGTACCGAGTCATCTGCACAACCAGCCGTGGTCGCGGCCATCCCGGCAATGCCGACTAGAACGCCCCGCCGCGACGTTGTCGAATCCGTTACGCGCGATCCGACGTCTGGCATGACCCGATGTGGAAGCTTGCCGGTTCCGCGGGGTTGTCCGCGTGCGCCGTCAAGGGCTTCCCCTTCTTCGCCATGCGATGATGGATCAGCACAGGGTCCAACGCGACACATTGTTTCTGTCTCGGCCTTGGTCAGCAACTGGCGTGATCAGGCATCGAGTCGCCTGATGGTGTCGGAACGTACCGAGTGGAGTCCTCGGTTGCACGTCACTTCCGAACAGATTGTAGTCGGGAGGCTGTCCGGCGGTGTGGAATTAGAAGAATTCGGTGTGCTTCCGAAGCGTTCCCAGCGTTCTCCAATGGTCTGGAAGCGCCGAACAACCGTCTCCCATTCTCAGGCCGCCTTTCCGATTGTTGTCCCGCCGGCTTGGCGGACTATCATTTGGTTCAGTCGTGACCAACCTGCATTCCGTAGCGCCGCTTCCTTTGAATGACGATCCGGACTTGCCGCTCCTGGCTCTGGGGGAGATCCTTCCTTCGTGGCGTCCTGACATCGAGAGGCCAGTCGCTCTGGCCGGGGGATATTCCCACGGTGTCTATTCGCTCGGGGACACGTATGTGCTTCGGCTTGCGGTACCGGACCGTGCCGAGCGGTTGAGGCATGAAGCGGCGACGTTGAATGACCTTTGTGCCAGATCGGACCTTGTCGGCATCACGAATCGGTTGCCCGGAGTTGTTGCCTCCTTCGATGCCGGAACAGCGACGGATGATGGTTGCCGATCGCGTTGGCAAGGGTGTCACGGCCTGATCATCAACCGCTTTCCTGGTACGAACGCGTTTCGCGCCTGGCTCGATGCGGACGAGGTCACACGCGTGGGGTGGATCTGCGAAGCCGTAAGGATCCTTCGATCAGTCCACGGCTTTCCTGAGGGCGAGCCCTCCGATCGATTCACACCGGTGCCTGGGGGCCGGTACACCTCTGGGTGGTATGGCACCCGGATCGAAGCTGCGGGAACTGATTGGCGCGACTGCCACCGTGCGTACGTGTCCAAGCTGCGTGTACGGCATGCATTCTCTCCAAAGATTTGTCACCGTGCTCTGATCGACGCAGCACTTTCTGCATGTGAGGCGCGTCTGGATGCGATGACGAGCGTTTGGGGGCCCCGCGCCGGACATGGCGACTTCCACCTCCACAACATCATCGTCAACGGCACCGTGGTGACAGGGTTGATTGACTGGGAATGGGGTGGCTTGACTGAACCTGATGCTGATCTGGCTCACTTGCTGCGCTGGTCACTCTTCCCGGCACATCCCGCCGATGACGACCTTGAAGACCGGGTCACACAGGCAGACTTTGCTGGAGTGCCGTCGGCAGTCTGGAGGTCCTACCCTGAAGTGGCGACAATCAAGACCCTTGAGGACCGTCTTTTCGTCTACCTTGTGGAACATGACCTGCACCAACTCACCGAACACCCGGACTCGACACAGGCTGTCCTCAGGCTCGATGCATGGCTGTCCAGCGCGCACANNGGGCCCTGATACCAAGGCAATAAGTAGATACAAGTATCGGCCCGGTCACTGTCCTGAAGGACGTGGCCGGGCCGCGACGAATTCCGATGTAACAGGATTGTGCTACGAAATTGGCTTGATCTTGTGAAGCATCAGCGGAAAGGTGGTGTGCCAATACGCACCATTCACATAACTGTTCAGCACAGTTGGCCAGTTCGTCCAGCGCAACGTATTCATCGGGATCCAGTGGTAGAACTGCCAGACAGGGATTGTCGGAAGCTCTTTCAACCAAATGGCCATCGCATCGTGGAAGAGCTCGAGCAGCCGTGGGTCACCCATCGGGACATTGTTCATTGCCTCGATGATCTTGTCGAAGTCCTTGTTTGACCAACGGCTCCACTGGTTACCGCCACCGCCGGAAGTGTTTCCTTGCGGCTTCGAATTGACCGATGAATACAGGTACAGGGTGTAGTACGGGTCTGCAATCGAGGCTCCGTGGCCGAAAAGCCAAGCACCGCCGAACTTGCCACTGATTGCCTGGTTCGTCCAGTCGGGCGGCTGGTTGTACATCGACTCGAAGCCGGCCTTGCGCAGCTGTTCAGCGAGGATTGGGCCGGATGTTGCCCAGATGCTGAACCCGAGGATTTCGATGACAATGCGCTTGCCACCCTTGGCCCAGAAACCTGCGCTGTCCTTGGCGTAGCCTTTGGCCTTCATGCGCTTGTCGACCTCACCCAGGTCAAACTTGTTGGTTGGGTACTTCTGGAGGAGATCCTTGACGCTGCCGAAGAACGGAAGGAGCGCCGGGTAAGCCGGGTATGGAATTTCTGTCGGCACGCCTGCGCCTTCGTAGCCGACTTCGATGACCTGTTGGCGATCAAGGGCGTAGCTCAATGCCCACCGGATTTCCGGGTCGTTCCACGGTTCCAATTCGGTGTTGACCCACAGGCTATTCGGCCACCAATCGATGTAGCCGTACGGCGGACGGTTGAAACTGTGGCTGATGATCTGCTTGTTTTGCTCGACAAGCGGCTTGATGATCTGCGGCAACAGGGTAAACCCAAGGTCCCCTTCATTCGAAGCCATGAGCTGGGCCAGCCGATTGTCATCCGAGTACGGAACAAAGATGATGCGCTCGGCGGTCGGTAGGGAACCAGCTGCAGACCATCCCCCAAGGTCGACGTCCTTACCCCACCAGTCATCCCGCCGATCCATGAACTTCTGGGTCTCGTTCCAAAGGACGATTTTGTAGGGACCGGTTCCGCAGGGCCATCCCTTTGCAACATCGAACCAAAGAAACTCGGTGGGATCCTGACCTTCAAAGATGTGCTTGGGCAGCAATTTGACCCCATTGTCGAACTTGAAGGCGAGGTACTCGAAAAGGAATCTCGGGTTAGGTGACGTGAAGACAAACGTGACGGTCAAGTCATCTGTCGCAGAAACCGACTTCAGGTACTTCTGCATGTCGGCGCCATACGACAACTTCAGGTTAGTCATGAGAAGGTTGAAGGTGAACTCAACGTCTTTGGCGGTGAAAGCAACCCCGTCGCCCCACTTTACGCCTTTTCGCACATTCACAGTCAGGCTGGAGAAGTCTTCAGCGTAGGTGTATCCCGTTGCCAACCAAGGGATCATTTCATCGCCGAACGCCGAGTAGTAGAACAATCCTTCCCAGATGGCGGCATTACCGATCTGATGCGTTGCGCCGGCTGCATACGGGTTCCCGATCCCCGCATCCGTGAACCGGCCACCGCCACCGCCACCGATGATCTGCAAGGTGCGGTTGCGAGGAACGTCGGGTATCGCAGACTGCGCCGCCACGGTTCCAGTGTCAAGTCCGCCGAAGGTCGCTGCCAACGCAGCGGCGCCTCCGACGGTTCCCGCACGGAGTATCGACTCACGTGAGTGCCTGGTGTCCAACAAGTCCTCGTTCCTTCCCCCAAAGGTGTGTGAAAGCCAACGCCGGATGTAGCGTTAGCTCTCTATCAAGATGGCGAAGCCAATCTCCCCCAACAATCCACGTAGACGCGGCCGTTTTTGCTTCAGGCGCACCGTCCGCGGACAACGTATCACGGGTTGTCACTGATTGCAATTTCGCCGACGTGTGCAACTTGCCGACCAGTGCGATTGATCCCGGAAAGACGGTCGCAGGTCCTGCACACGAAATCAGGCCCACGCACCCTTTGCCATCATTCCTCCGTCCACGCAGACGTACTCGCCGGTCATGAAACTGGCAGCGTCGCTTGCGAGGAACAGGACGACGTTGGCGATTTCGTCCGGGGTTCCGATCCGTCCCAGAGGATGCGCTTTCGCCGCGTTGGCAAGGTTTTCTGCATAGGTGCTTGGGTCGCGTCCCAACGCAACTCGGACCAATGGGGTGTCAATTGTTCCCGGGCAGATGGCGAGAACGCGGATGCCTTCATGGGCGTAATCGACTGCAAGCTGGCGCGTAAGCGAGAGGACGGCACCCTTGCTGGCAGCGTATGGAGGCACCCCCTTCATTGATTGCAGTCCCTGAACGCTGGCGTTGTTGATGATGGCGCCACCGCCGCGCTTGCGAATGTGGGGTATTCCGTATTTCGCCATGAGGAAGTGGCTCTTCACATTGACATCCATGATCCTGTCCCAGAGTGCCTCCGGGGTGTCTTCGGCAGTGCAGTAGCTCTCCGCCGGTTGGATGCCGACATTGTTGAAAATCACGTCCAATCCGCCGTATGTTTCGACCGCCGCATCAATGGCGTGGCGCGCGGCTTCACTTTTGCCAACGTCACCCTTGACGTAGCGACCATGTCCCCCGGCTGCCTCGATAGCCTGCACGGTTTCAGCACCGGCGGCATCGTCAATATCTGCGACGATGACGGAGGCACCCTCCCGCCCAAAGGCGATGGCAGTTGCCTGTCCCATTCCCATCGCGCCCCCGGTAACGATCACCACTTTGCCGATGTAACGGCGCTGCGCTTCGCTCATGTCCGTTCTTCTCCTTCATTGCGGCCTGAGGCCGCACTGCCAATACCAGCGTATTCGGTCGGCGCGTTCCGATGCGTTCCTGAAGTTGTCTGGTATGACGTCCGTGTGCAGGTTCCGGAGGTAAGTACCCCCGCGCATCGGTCAGGCAACGCGTCGGCTCGTGGATCGGAAACCGTATCCGGCTTGCTGCGCACATACCTTTGGCCGTTTCGGAAGCGGGTATTCCTGATGGCGTCACTCGTGATGCTGTCGTCCGCGATTCAGGTGGTGATGCCTAGGCTGATCGGTGCCGTGATAGACGGTGCTTCACTTGGCAGGTCGCTTGGCGACCTCTACGTTCTCGCAGCGATCTTCGTCGCAGGTGGGGTTGCCGTCCAGATACTCGGTGTGACCGAGGCCTACCTCGGGGCGGACTTGGGTCAACTGGCGACGAATTCGGTCCGTGCGGACGTAACCAGGCATCTTTTGACACTTGACCGCGAGTTCTTTGCCTCCAACTCGCCCGGGACACTCATCGAGCGGGTGGACGGGGACACTGCACTGCTTTCAGGTCTGTTTGGCAGGCTGACACTCGAGGTTGCACAGGGAGTACTCATCCTGAGCGGGGTGCTCGTAATGACCGCATCAACCTCGCCATTGATCGCAGCGATCTTGGTGGTCATTCTTCTACTGGCGTGGGGAACGTTGCGTGCCGGTCACGCCCGTGGCGCTCCGATCAGAATTGCGCGTCAGGCGGCCTCGGCAGACTTGTTCGGGTTCATTGAAGAGCGAATTGCCGGCATTGACGACACGCGGGCCGGGGGCGCGGTCAAGTATGCCCAGGGACGGCTTGGGGTCTACCTCAACCGATGGTTCAGGGCCACGTTTCGGTCAGTAGCCTGGAACGGTTTCGCGGGCGCCACCATCACCATCGCCGTTGGAGCGATGCTCGCCGCCGTCTTCGTTATCGGTGGGTTCGGGCTCGTCAACGGAACCTTGTCTCCCGGAAACCTCGTTGCCCTCGTTGCGTGGATCGATATCTTGCGTCGCCCGGTCGAAGCGTTTGGTCGGCAGGCCCAGGAACTTGGGCAAGCAGCGGCAGGGG
>DDYL01000216.1:20185-20458 GCA_002347925.1 Chloroflexi bacterium UBA2235
CCTGCGGTGTCGAACCTCACGTTCGAATTGCCTCCGGGTGGTTTCCTCGCGGTCGTCGGACATACCGGAAGCGGTAAGACGACACTGGGAAGACTGATTGCACGGGAAGTCGAAACCGGACGGGGGAACATCAAAATCGGCAGCCGCGACGCTTGGGTTGACCTTGCCACGGTGCCTGAGGTTCAGCTCCGCCGGATGGTTGCGGTGGTGAACCAGGATGTCGCGCTTTTCCACGCGAGTGTCAGAGACAACGTGACCATGTTCGATCCGGAG
>DDYL01000189.1:0-20377 GCA_002347925.1 Chloroflexi bacterium UBA2235
GGGGCGGGTCGCGGCGGGTGTCCCGCCACTGCGCCCTGCCAGGGACGTGGCAGTCTGCCGTGCCACGACGGTTCCCTGCGCATACACGGTCGCAAGCGCACGCGCCTGACCGGCCAGTGCGGTCTGCGTTGCCTGCACTTGCGCGAATGCCTGCCGGGTCGCCTCGGCGCTGGCACCAGCCTGCTTCGTGGCCTCCGCCTGTGCCGCTACGGCGGTCGCCCGTTCGCTCGCGGCGCGCGCCTCGGCCTCGCGCTGGGCCTCGAGTTCGCGTTCCCTCTCAATCTCGCGCAGTTGCTGCTGGTATTGCTGCTGGATTGCCCCTATCGCCGAAACTTGGTCACGCGCCTGACGATCGTAGTCAGTCAGCTTGACCTCGGCGTCCTTGGCCTCCGCCTCAGCCTTCACAACAACGACGGCGTGTTCGTCGCGGGCCGCCTGGAGAGACGCGCGGGACGCCTCAATCTCGTCCCTGCGGGCCGACGCCGCCTTTTTGGTGAATGCCAATGCCTCCCGCTTCTCAAGGAGGGTGGAATGGTCACGGCGGAGTTGACCGAGCAATCGGGTGTCAACCTGAGCGACGGCACGCATCGCCACCATCCTCTGGACGGCCTCGCCGAGACTTCGAGACGAGAGGATCTGCTCAAGAGCGGTGGTCCGGGTCGCCTTGTACAGGATGGTGAGGTGACTTCCATATGCATCTGCACGGGCTTGGACCGCACTGAGTTGGTCACCAATCTGGCTTTCGAGGGCTTCGGCCTCGGATTCCAGCCGGACAAGGTCAATCTCGGCTTCGCGCAGCTTCCCGACAATCGCGATGATCTCCTCGTCGAGACGACGTAGCTCATCTGCCAGGGACTTGGTCGCTCCACGCAACTCCTCGGCGCGACGCGCCTGTTCGTCGCGCGCGCCGGTGAGTGAACGCACCGCCTGTTGCGCCTGCAGAAGACGAGACTGGAGTGCATCAAGCAGGCCCTCGGCCTTCGCTTCGGTAACAAACGGACAGCAGAGAAGGATGAGCGGGAGAACCACCAGCAACAGACGCCTCACGGAAGCAGGGACTCCGAGGGACTTACCCTGAGAGGTGCGCCGATTCCGGGCACGTCGCAACGTTGGGGAAACCGGCGTCATGCGTTCGGCCCCTGCACTCCAGGAAGCGTCAGCCCGCCCTCACCCCACTCTGCCCCTTGTGCCTTGAATACCCCTTGCTCGGAAGCCGTTGTTCCAAATCTTCCAAAGCGATCGTCGCGGGTAACCATGCCCGCATCAAGTTCGACGACCCGTCGACGCATCCGGTTCACAACGTCCCGGTCATGGGTTGCAACGATCACGGTCACTCCTCGACGATTGATCGCACCGAGGAGTTCAATGATCTGCCAGGAAACGTCAGGTGGGAGACTTGCGGTTGGTTCATCAGCAAGGAGGAGCGTGGGGGACCGGACGATTGCCCGCGCGATCGCGGCCCGCTGCTGTTCACCACCCGACAACTGATGCGGAAACCTCCGGGCATACCCAGACATGCCCACCAGATCCATGGCTTCGGCCACGAGGTCACGTGCACCGACCCGCCTGTCCATGCCGGCGACCCGGAGGCTGAAGGCCACATTCTCCTCCACGGTCTGCTGGGGGAAGAGCCGGATGTCCTGGAACACAACCCCTAGTTGCTGGCGGAAGGCAGGAACACGACGGTCGGGGAGGGTCTTGAGGTCGTGACCAGCAACCATGATGACACCGGAAGTCGCCACTTCCTGCCGAATGAGCAACTTCAGCAGCGTACTCTTGCCCGCGCCGTTCCCGCCCACCAGGAACACGAAATCCTCGTTCGGGACGGTGAGGGTCACGCCAGACAGTGCCTGCTTGCCACTGCCGTAGGCCTTGATGACATTGCGCAAGATGATCATCGTCGATTTACCTCACGCGTCCAGGAACCGACGTACCGAAACGTAACTGCCGACGGTACCTACCCCCACGCCAACGAACCCCGTCACAACCAGCAATTGCAAGGGAAGCAGCGGATCAGAGCGGATCGGCAGGAACTTGAGGACGTCAAGGAGTGCGCCCTGGACCGTTCCCAAGGCCAAGAGCGTCACGGCCCCGACGATGACGGCCCCGACGATCCCGTAAAGCATTCCCTCGATCACGAATGGCCACCGAATGAACCAGTCGGTCGCACCGACCAGGCGCATCAGCTCAATTTCCTGTCGACGTGCGTATACGGCCAACCGGATGGTGTTGCCAATCACAACGACCGTCACGCCAGCAAATCCAATGATGGTGAAGGCCCCTCCGAAGCGCGCCGCCTGCGCTAGCCGGACAAGGCTGTCAACGGCATCTTCTGGCACCGCAACTTCGTCGACGGACTGCTCGGCACGAAGGATCTCGGCGACCTTTCGCACTTCTGAGGCGTCCCGAACCCGCACCTCGACACTCGCCGGCAAAGGATTGCCGCTCACCATGTTGAGCAACTCGGCGCGGTCGGCCAACTGTTCCCGCAAGCGCGCCATCGCAGCGGCCCTTGAAAGATAGTCCGTCTCCACGACCGAACCGACCGTACCAATGCGATCCCTGAGTGCTTCCCCGGTCTCGTCGTCGACATCTTCCTTGAGATAGGCGATGACATTGACCTTCTGCTCAAGCGCCTGGATCGCAAGGTTCAAGGTACTCACAAGCAGCAGGAAGCCATTTAGCACGAGCAGCATGACCACCGTGGCGAAGATCGCTGACGCACTCTGGGTGCCGTGACGGTAGAGGTTGACCACCGCGGTCACGATGGCGTAGCCGGCGACGCTGGCCATTCGCGACAGTTGGCGCATACGTGGAACCAAACGAAGCGATGACAGAACGTGTCGCGCGGCGGTCGATAGCGCACTCCGACGCCCTGTCTTTCTGCCCGTTCAGCCCAACATCCTGACCCGTGACAGATCCTCCAGACGGCGGGTCCCTTGATCACATTTGCAGTACGTGGAAGAGAGGGACGAGCGAGAGAGGTCAGGCCTCAATCTGCTGTTCGAGCCACGCCTCCATGAACGCGTCCAAATCGCCGTCCAGCACGCCCTGGGTATTGCTCGTCTCGAAGCCGGTGCGATTGTCCTTGACGAGGTTGTACGGATGGAGGACATATGACCTGATCGAATTGCCAAATCCCGCTGTCATCGGTTCGCCGCGTAGCCGGCGTTGTTCTGCCTCAACTTCCGCAAGGCGTCGATCAAGGAGGCGAGACTTCAGGATCTTCATCGCGACTTCCCGGTTCTGGGTCTGTGACCGTTCGTTCTGGCAGGTCACGACAATCCCGGAAGGCTTGTGGGTCAACCTGACCGCAGACGATGTCTTGTTGACATGCTGGCCACCGGCGCCGGACGCGCGGTAGACGTCCATCTCAACGTCATCGGGGTTGATCACCACGTCAAGGTCGTGTTCGACCAACGGCATCGCCTCGACCAATGCAAAGCTGGTGTGACGCCGCTGCTGGCCGTCGAATGGCGAAATGCGCACCAGCCGGTGCCCCCCACGCTCCGAACGCGCGTAGCCATACGCGTAGTCGCCCGTGATCTGCAAGGTTGCGTTCTTTATCCCGGCTTCATCGCCAACGGTCACGTCCAGCACTTCGGCGGTGCACCCTCGCTTCTCGGCCCAACGGGTGTACATTCGGAGCACCATCTCCGCCCAGTCCTGAGATTCCGTTCCACCTTCGGAAGCATGAACCGCCAGGATCACCGCACTCCGGTCGTACGGCCCTGACAACGCAAGTTGAAACCGAAGTTTGGCAACTTGCGCCTCGATCCCCTGACAGTCTGTGTCAACCGCCGAAATGGCATCAGAATCGCCTTCGGACACCGCAACGGCGTGGAATTCCTGAAGATCCGCGACGGAGGACTCGAGGTCGGTCCATGTCTGGACGGTCGCACGGACTCCATTCAGTTCTCTAAGGGTGGCCGCGGCACCTTGCGGGTCATTCCAGAAGTCAGGATCCTGAGAAATTTCTTCAAGGCGTTCGATCTCTACCCGTTTTCCGGCGAGGTCAAAGACGCACCTGGTACTGCGTGATCGTTTGCGCCAGGGTTTCAAGCCGCGCCTTCAGGTCTTCGGTCGCCATCTCGGTCCGTCCGTTCGTGATCGATGTTCATCTATTGTGCCCGTTGCGCACGCCGGCGCGGGTCTCCGTGAAGTCGTGGGATCGACCCTGAAATTCCGTACCAAGTGACATGCGATGAGGCGGCCCTCTCACCCAAGACAACAGGCGTGGATGTAACCGGACTTGTGGCACATCGCGACTCTTCCAGTAACGGACGCACCGTCCAATGTGCGGGAGGATGGCGGCCGTTATTCAGAAATGGCCGTCACGAGGAGAGTAAACCGATGAGTGAGTCAACGCCGTTCCCGACGCCTGATGGCGTCCTTCGTCAGCGCTCCCGGGGATTTGCGCGACGCGCCGTGCTTGGCACAGCCGTCACCGCATCCGCCATCGTCGCCACTCACGGAGTACCTGAAGCAAGCGCCCAGACTGCGACTGTGGTCATCAAGGCCTTGCCCATTGATCGAGCGAACATCCTTGCAGGATCCCGTTTTGACTTCCGGGTAGAGGTTGCCGGTGCACAGCCCGACCGCATCGAAATCACGGTCAATGGCCAGGACGCCGACACTTTCTTCAAAGGCGCCAACCCCGTCCGCACAAATGAAATTGCGGGCAAGTCCGGTGAAGTCACCTACCGCAACGTCACGGTGGCGAACCCAGGTCCCGTCGCCGTGCAGGTCATTGCAACGGTCGCCGGGCGCTCGTATGTAGACACATTCACCTGGACAGTTCTGAGAATGGGTGCCGGTCAGGCCCGCAACGTAATCCTCTTCATTGCTGACGGGATGGGCTACCCGACCATAACCGCGACGCGCATCGTGTCCCGGGGCATTACCGAGGGCAAGTACGACGGCTTCCTGAACATGGACCGCATGGAGTACCGCGGCACGGTCACCACCAGTGGCTACGACGCACTCGTGACCGACTCGGCGAACTCGGCCTCGGCCTACGCGACCGGGCATAAGTCGGTCGTCAACGGCATGGGCATCTACGAGGACAACACGAAGGACCCGACCGACGACCCGCGGGTCGAGAACATCATCGAGCTTGCGAAGCGCACCCGACGCATGGCGACCGGGCTGGTCTCGACCGCCGACATCACGGATGCCACGCCCGCAGCGTTTGCCGCCCACACTCGGCGACGTTCAGAACAGGCATTCGTTGCCTCGACGTATCTCGAGGACGGGCATCGGCCAGACGTGATCATGGGTGGCGGCTCGCGATGGTTCCTGCCGAAGGCGCAGCAGGGGGCGAGTGCTGACGACCGGGACCTGGTCGCGGAGTTCCGCGCTGCCGGGTACGCCGTGGCGGCGACGCGCACGGAACTGCGAGGCACCCCGGCTTCCGCCACGAAACTCCTCGGCCTCTTCCACACCGGCAACATGTCGGTCTGGTATGACCGCGAAGAGACCAAGAATCCCAACGTCCTTGGCAAGTTCACCGACCAGCCGAGCCTGCCAGAAATGACCGGACGAGCGATTGATGCCCTCGCGACAAACCCGAATGGATTCTTCCTGATGGTTGAGGCGGGATCGGTTGACAAGCAGCTCCACCCAATGGACTGGGTACGGGCGGTTTACGACAACATCGAATTTGACAACGCCATCGGTGTTGCGCGCCGCTTCCAGGAGAAGAACCCCGACACGTTGATCATCGTGACGGCCGACCACAGCCATGCGATGAGCATCACCGGAACGTACACGCCGTATGAAGGGAAGATTGGCCCGGACGCGGTCGGCACCTACGAGCAGTCGGCATTCCCCACCTTCACCCGCAAGCGCGGCGACGGATTCCCAGACTCGCCGTCGACCAAGACCACCCTCGCGGTCGGTTGGGCCAACCACCCCGAGTACTACGACGACGGCACGACGGTGTGGGCCGAGCCACTCGGACCGTCAATCGAGGACCCACAAGTTAAGGGCACCTACATCGGCGACCCGAAGCGCGCCCCGTCCGGCAAGGGAGTGCTCATGCCCCGTACCGTCCCGGCATCCGTAAACTCGGAAGTGCACACCGCCGATGACGTGCCAGTGATGGCGTCCGGGCCTGGCTCGGAGTTCTTCAACGGTCTTGTTGACAACACCGACCTCTTCTGGGGGATTGTCGCTTCACTCGGCATCGACCCGCTTTCGCCAAACGGACGCAGCCCAATGGGGAAGATCACCGGTGGGCGTTTCGGCGACCCGGCCAATCCGGCATCACGGCCCCACTTCGCGAAGCCATAGTGTCAACCTGCCCCTCTCCCAACGCACTGGGAGAGGGGCCAACCCGGCCAACAGCGCGCGCCATTGGCATACTCCTTCTCACGTGCAGATTGCGAACTCCATTCGGAAGGAAGATGTCATGACCTCAAAGTTTGATCGTCGTTCAGTGTTGGGATGGGCGGCCACGGTTGCCGGGGTTGGGATCAGCGCAATCTCTGCCACTCCCACCGGAGCCCAAGCCGAGGCACCGGTCTCCCTCAAGTTCAGTGAGTTCTACGACGCAAGTACGACCCCGCTTCAGTTCAATCTCTCGGAAAAGCTGCTGTCAGCGAATGGGCGAAGGGTCACGGTTAGTGGGTGGGTGGCACCACCCCTGAAGCCCGACCTTGACTTCTTCGTCCTTACCCGGCGTCGCCTCGGGGTATGTCCGTTCTGTTCGTCCTCGGCAGATTGGCCCGAAGACATCATCCTGGTGACGCTCACGGATTTTTCCTACCGCAATTCCGGCGAACCGGTACCCGTGACCGTGACCGGCCTGCTTGAAGTCGGCGAGGCCACCGACGAAACCACCGGCTTCTTCTCGCTATTGCGCCTACGCGCCGAACGCGTGGACGAATACCGCCTGGCATAGGTGCAGGTTTCGCCCGGAGATACATCGCATGGGCGACCTTTCGATTGCATGGCGGCAGATTTCGGCACGATGGATCACGCACGGACTGACCATCGTGGCGATCGGACTTGCTCTGGCCCTCGCGGTTGCCACAACGCTCCTCTCCCGTGGCGTGCAAGCCGGAATAGACCGTGCGGCTGGACCTTTCGGACTCCTGGTCGGCGCCAAGGGCAGTGCCCAGCAACTCGTACTGAGCACGGTCCTCTTGCAAGGGGCGCCTGTTGGAAACGTTGCACGGGCAACCCTTGACCGGATCGCAAAGCACCCCGGGGTTGCTTCGGCGATACCCCTAGCCCTGGGGGACAGTTACCGGCGACTGAGGATCATCGGGACAACGTCCGACTTCCTGGAAACCCGCACACGCCCGGCGGCGCCAACGTACTTCCGCATAACCCAAGGGCGGGTTTTCGCCAAACCGTTCGAAGCGGTACTGGGATCAGCGGTGGCACTGCGTACGGGGTTCAAGCTCGGCGACACTTTTCGTGCAGACCACGGCGACGAGCCAGAACTCCCCGGTGAGGAGGAGGATGACGCCCACGGCAGTCATCCGTATACGGTCGTTGGCATCCTCGCAGGGACACGAAGTCCGGCGGACCTGGGCATCTATGTCGCGATTGAAAGTTACTGGGAACTCCATGCCGACCAACGCCTCACACCCGGCGACCCGACCGGACGGGATGCGGTAACCGCCATTCTGATCGTCCCGCGTGCGTTCCCGGCGGACGTGTACCGCATTCAACAACAGGCCCTTGCGGGTGTTTTCGGGCCTGACGTGCAGGCCGTCGTGCCCTACCAGGAACTTGCAGCACTCAATCGTCAGGTCAGCCAAGCGCAGACTGTCCTGAGCGCCGTTGCGGTTGGCGCGATGGTCATAGCCGCCACCACGATCTTCCTGGCGATGTACGGGTCGGTCAGCGACCGGAGGCGTGACCTTGCAATCCTTCGGGCCCTCGGCGCGTCCAGACAACGCATTCTGGCAATAGTCCTCGTCGAATGCCTCGTCGTGAGCGTCCTCGGAGCGATTTTCGGGGTGGCGGGAGGCATCGCGGGGGCGCTTGGCGTCGGGTCGGCAATTACCGATGCGAGCAACGTGCAGGTGATCGTGCAACCGTCGCTGATCGAACCTGCCCTTGCACTGTCAATGGTGGTGCTTGGGCTACTCGCAGGACTAGTGCCAGCGACCCTTGGAGCCCGGAGTGACGTTGCGGGCCAGTTGGCACCCATCTAATGCCACTTTCGGGCTCAGGGACTCAAGCCCACCTGCAGACTGCGAGCGCGCACTTGACCCGTGATCTGCTGTAACACCACGAGTCGCACTCGGTTCACCATCCGGTTTCCTTTTTCGCTGACACTGACCTCTGTGCCTGACTGAAACTTCGGGTTGGTCAGAGGAACGGGAGAAGAATGAACCTGAGAACCACCGCACGACACCTCGGCGTTGCAGTGATCACCGCCCTCACGGTCGCTGCGCCAGCAACCGCGCTCGCGGATGCGCCGATTGCGCGACCGGCCCCTGTCGGTTCCGCCTTCAGCTTCGGATTATGGGGAGACATGCCGTACGCCAAGGGCGGCGACTACCCGAAGATGACCCGTCTCGTCAATGACATAAACAGTGAGAACATCGCCTTCAGCGTCTACGATGGCGACGTGAAGGACGGGTCATCCCTCTGCACACCGGACCAATACGCCGGTGCCACCGAACTGTTCAACTCCATCAAGGTTCCCACGGTTTACGTCCCCGGCGACAACGAATGGACAGACTGTCACCGGATAAACAATGGAGGTTTCAACAATATCGAGCGTCTCAATTACATCCGACGCACGATGTTCAACACGCCGAACAGTTTCGGCAAGGTCCAGATGGTCCTGGAGCACCAGGGCGCTGCTGGCGCCGCGTATTCCGAGAACAGGCGCTGGACCTACGGCGACGTGGTCTTCGTCACGATCAATCAGCCAGGCAGTAACAACAACAAGATCAATTCCGACAAGGAATGCACCGACAAGAGCGCGCGCGTGGCGGCAGACTGCGACGCCGACAATGCCGAATACAAGGAACGCGACGCCAAGAACATCGCGTGGCTTCGTTCCTCGTTCGACCTCGCAAAGAAGCAGGGTTCCAAAGGCGTCGTGATTGTCACGCAGGGCGACCCAGGGTTCGATCTGCCGGAGACGGAAGGTATCAACGAAAGGCTTGATCCGTCTGCCGTCGGTATGCCACCGAGCGACGGGTACACGAATTTCCTGAACATTCTCGTCGATGAAACCCTCTACTTCAGCGGTCAGGTCCTCTTCGTCCACGGTGACACCCACTTCTTCAAGATGGACAAGCCGCTCATGTCGAACGGCGCCGATCGTGACGTCCGTGAGGCCACTGGCACAATCCTGCAAAACTTCACCCGTGTGATGACCTTCGGCAGCCCTTCCGTCCACTGGCTGAAGGTTGAGGTCGACCCATCTTCGCGAGCACTCTTCAAGGTCTCGCCAATGATGGTCCCCGGTAACTAGTCCGGCACTCCGCAACGGCGATGCACCACGCATCGCCATCCATGGATAAAACGCGTGCACCCCTCTCCATCCAGGGAAGGGGTGCACGCGTTTGCCGGCCGTCACTGCCTGACAAAGGACGTACACTCCGGCCATCTTGACTTGGAGCCATGCATGACTGACCGCCTTGGACTCGCCGTCGTTGGCTACGGCATGACCGCCACGAGCCACACCCGGACCTTCGGGGCCGATGGACACCACCTTCGCTGGCTCATTGGGCGTGTTCCGGAACGAGCCGCGGCGTTCGCCAACGAGTACGGGTATGGCAAGCACGGCACCGATCTGGAAGCGGCGCTGAACGACCGTTCGGTCGATGCAGTCATTCTTTGCACGCCGAGCGAACAGCATGAGGCCCAGGCCCTTGCCTGCCTGGACGCAGGCAAGCACGTCCTGATCGAGATTCCGGTCGCGATGTCCGCGGCCGGTGCCGCCCGCGTTGCCGACCGGACCCGGGCGAGCGGCCTGTCGGCCATGGTCGCCCACACCCATAGGTACCACCCTGGCATCCGAACCGCGCACGCCGAAATTGCCGCCGGACGCCTGTCGCTCTCCAACATCGTGGCGCGGTACATGTTCCTGCGGCGGGAAAATGTTGGCGCTTCGGGTTATCGTCGCTCGTGGACCGACAACCTTCTCTGGCACCACGGCTGCCACGCGACCGACCTGGTGATGCACTTGCTTGGCGCGTCAAGCAGCGCGCAGGTCGAGGTGGCGTCAATCATCGCGACCCCTGACGCGTCTGTCGGCGCGCCGCTTGACCTTTCCATTGTCCTTCGGACCGCCGACGACCGCCTCGCCACCATCGCGATGTCTTACAACGCGCATCTCAGCCGCTATGACTACGTGCTGATCGGACGCGAGGACACCATGGAAATCCGGGACGGAAACCTCAAGGAGAGGCACGGCGTCCCGGCAGAAGTTCCCGGGGCTGACACCGCGAACTCGCCATCCCCTGTCGTCCTTCAGAACCGCGAGTTCCACGCCTCAATTCTTGAGGGACGGCCGCCGTCGATTTCCCCGGACAGCGTTCTTCCCGCAATGGAAGTCCTCCAGATTGCGCAGGATGCCGCCGATGCGCTTGCACCCCGCTAGCTAGTCGCGCGTCGCGGCCGTTCGCGTGGTGCGACGGCCGCAGTTTGGTTCCGCCCTACTGGGCGCCGCGATCGGGCCAGTGGCGGACGCGCGTGACCGGTGGCATGATGGCCGCATGAAGATCACTGCCGTCCGCCTCATCGCCTACACCGGCGAAATGACCTTCCCGGGCGTGTTCTGGGAAGAACGCCTTGTGCGCCCACTGGACCTCTATCCGGAACACCGGGACGACGCGCCCGCGTGGCTTGAACCGATTCCCGGCGGTAGTTACCGGATGGCCAGCACATTCCTGCGGATCGAAACCGACGAGGGGGTACACGGCATCGGAGGGCCCCTCTCCGATGATCAGGCGTACATCATCGCTACCCAGATGCGTTCACTCCTGATCGGATCAGACCCGATCGCCATCGAGCTCCTCTGGGACAAGATTTACCGCTCACAGGTTCACGGACGCAAAGGCGCGGCGATGATGGCCCTGTCGGTTGTCGATTGCGCCCTTTGGGATCTCAAGGGACGTTGGCTCGGACAACCCGTCTACCGCCTCCTTGGCGGACCGACCCGGACATCCGTGCCGGCCTATGCGAGTTGCCTCGGCTACTCGGTGGAGCCGGAGCGCGCCGCCGAACGCGCCAAGATGCTTCACGCCGAGGGATGGCGCCACCAGAAATGGTTCTTCCGCGACGGACCGGGATCCGGGAAGCCGGGTATCGACCGGAATGTCGCAATGGTCAAGGCACTTCGCGAGGCCGTCGGGCCAGACACGGACCTGATGTTCGATGCCTGGATGAGTTGGGATCTTCCTTATTCGATCCAGGTTGGGCGGCGGATTGCCGAGTACCACCCGCGATGGGTTGAGGAACCCGTCATGCCCGACAAGATCGAGCAATACGCGCAAGTACGTCGGGCACTCAACGCGATGGGCATTCCGGTCTCAGGTGGCGAGCACGAATACACCCGCTGGGGCCTCAAGCAACTCATGGATGCGCAGGCGGTGGACGTCCTGCAACCCGACATCTACTGGTGTGGGGGGATCTCCGAGACCTTGAAGATCTGTGCCATCGCTTCCACCTATGACTTGCCAGTGATCCCGCACGGCCATTCGACCCCGGCAACCATGCACCTGATTGCGGCGATGACACCGAACGTATGCCCGCTTCTGGAATTCCTGCTCAAGTGGAACACCGTCCACCAGTGGTTCCTGAAGTACCCAATCTGGCCAGTGAATGGCGAGGTCCAAGTTGCGGTACTGGACCGACCGGGGATTGGCATGGACATCGACGAGGCAAAAATCGTCACGCAAAAGGAAATCTACGCCTGACGCGATATTTCCTCAGCGCCAGTGAACACTGACTATTGGTCGTCGCCCCATTGCCCAACAACAGTTTGGCCCCGCTTCCTCTATGAGGTGCGGGACCAACTTCACTCTTCAGGCCAGTGCGGCGCGAAGTGCCGCCGGGGCATCCGGGAAGTCGCCAAGCAACTCACAGGTCTGTGCCCGAGAGTCGTAGCAACTGACCGTGAATTGGCCGTCTCCCGGCAGACGAACTATTTGCCGAACTTCCGCATTCTGGCCGGGTCGCCGGAAGGTGACCCACTGCCAGTCCGCAGACGCACGGACCTGCGCACCACCGGTGTCGCGCAATTCGCGTACCAACCACCGCCACTCGCTTGGCTCACCATCCTGATGGCCACTCAATCCACCGGGCGAGGAGTTGATCCTGCCGGAACCCACAACGGGTCTGCCTGCTTCCATGGCTTGCATCCTTGCTTGAAGACCCTTCCGGTGCGTCCTTCCCTGGGCCGCTTGCGTCTGGGTCTGTTGGAACTATCGGCGAGTTGCATCGCCGCCTTTACCGCTAGCACCAACCCAACCTCCCGCTTCACTCCCCGCCCCGCCGGATTTACATGTTCGATTTCCTCGCATTACGCTGTCAGCACCGATCCGGAGCGCGATGAAGTCAGGCGCCCGTTCGTCACTGCCGCCACGCCATTCACGAAGACATGCGAGATGCCATCCGGATAGACAGCTGGAGTCTCGAAGCTTGCGCGGTCGGTGATGGTCGCCGCGTCGAAGATCGTGACATCGGCGGCCAAACCGGGGCGAAGCAGGCCGCGGTCGCGCAACCCGAACTTCGCGGCGGGCATCGCAGTGAACTTGCGGACCGCCTCTTCAAGACGGAGCCAACGACGCTCGCGCACGTAGTCGCCAAGGACGCGGGCGGTCCATCCAAAACTCGCCGGGTGGTTCACCATCGCCGCCAACGGGCCATCAGCCGATGCCGTCCAGGCGTCAGCCTCGATGGCAACCAATGGGTGCTGAACAAGCTCACGCAGATGGTCGTGCGTCTTGACCTCGCCGAACATCCCGGCGTCGGCGATTCCCGCCCCTTCCGCCTGGAGAATGTCAAGGTACGCATCGATCGGCTGACGGCGCATGGTGTCCGCAATGTCCACGAACGACTTGCCAAAGAGATGCATGGAATTTGACGTGCGTCCGAGCCAGAGGATGTCCCACTCGCCCCGTGCGACCATCAGCCAGTAGCGGTTCAGGTCGCCCTTGACCCGCTCCCTGATGGTTGGATCCGCAAGTCGCTCGGCGGCGATTGCCGGACCCGCGTCGAACAACCACGGAGGCAAGACAGCCGCCATCAACCCGAGCCCGGCGATGTAACTGGTCGTATCGCACGACACGTCCACGCCGCGTCCACGCGCTGAATCCTGTGCTTCCATGGTGCCCTCCCATGCACCATCCGGGGCACCACGTCGCTTGTTGTTATGCGAGATCTGCAGGCGGGTTCCCGCCTCCTCACAGATCCCGACAATCTCGTCCACGGACGCCCCAAACTCCTCGTTCCGGGTCCGTTGATGGCACGTGTGGATGCGGTCGTACCTTGCGACTACCTTTGCCATTGCAAGGAGCTCATCGCGCAGGGCGGCGCGGCCGGGCACGAACTCGAGGCCCGTCGAAAAGCCGATCGCACCCTCCTCAAGGGCCTGTGCAAGGTGCCTCTCCATTCCGGCGATCTCGTCCGGCGTCGCGGGTCTCTCGCCGCTCCCCATTACCGCGCTGCGGATTGCCGCATGACCGGCCTGGAACGCGAAGTTTGCCCCGATACCCCCGGAGCGCACGGTCTCGAGGTAGTCGGCGAAAGAGTGCCAGGCAAGTTGGACACCGGGGGACGTCCGCGAGACATCGGCAGCAAGGCGTGCCTCGTTCAGGTGGGTGACCGGTGCGTATGACATGCCGCAGTTGCCGACGACCTCCGTCGTCACCCCTTGCATCAGGGTGCTGTCGGCACCACGGTTGGCAAGCAGGCTCCAGTCGGAATGTGAATGACAGTCAATGAACCCCGGCGCAACGATGAGACCCGTGGCATCGATTTCACGGGTCGCCGACGCGCCGGACAGATTTCCGATGGCGGTGATGCGGTCGCCGGTGATGCCGACATCGGCACGGACCCACGGCGAACCGGTGCCATCAACGACACGGCCACCACGGATGAGGACATCGAGGGTCATGGGTGCCTCCAATCAAATTGGTTCAGGATGCCGCCATCGTATCGCGGTCACTTTATGTGTGAGGGCGAACACGGACATGTGCGCCCCTGGACAGGTTGGGACCCCGGCAGGAATGGCGTGGCCCCACGGGTGCCGAGAACCTGAACCGAATCGGGCGACGGCGTGTCACCTTCCAAGCCTCCAACGATGCCCGCGGGGCGATCATCGAACTGGAATATGTAAAAGTTCAGCCCAAGGCTAGGCCGGACCGGGATCCTTCAAACCGCTCCCAGTAACGATCACGAATACGAGGTCGTCCGGCCCGATAGTTCCCGCCGCGGCCAGTTGGGCAAGTGCGGCAAGCGCGGACGCGGACGTCGGTTCGGCGTAGATGCCCTCAAGCATCGCCAGATCATCACGTGCCTTCAGGATGTCCGTGTCGTCACGTGCCACCGCCGAACCACCGGTGGCGGCGATTGCATGCAAGATGTCGCTACCCCGGTGTGGACGCTCAATCTCGATACCCCCGCAGACCGTCGGGCGACGGACGACGGACGCCGGATCAGGCTCACCGCGCCCGAAAGCCTCCGCAATCGGGGCGCAGTGGGTCGTCTGGGCGGCATGAAGACGCGGGATGCTAGGCGCCGGGGACAGTTCACCCGGGCCGGTCTGATCGGTCGAGGAACCCAGGAGTGCCATGGCAGCGCCCATGAACAATGCCCCTCCGCCGACGGGCATGACGATGTGCCATGGAAGACCATCGCATCCGAGTGCACCGGCAGATTCGGAGAGTTCGAACCCGAGCGACTGGTTGCCGACCACGAAGAGCGGGTTGTCGTTGTGCGAAACGTGATATGCGCCAGGGACCGACCCGGCGTTCCGGGCGGCATCTGCGACCGCCGACCGCGGACCCGGCACCGGGATGAGTTCGGCACCGTACGCGCGGATCTGGCGCAATTTCGGCGCGGGCGCATTGGCAGGCGCATAGACCGTGCACGACATTCCGGCACGCGCCGCGTACGCCGCCGCCGAGGCACCAGCGTTCCCTGATGAGTCCTCCACCAAGTGAGAAGCACCGATCGCGCGCGCGACACTCACGAGGATGGACATGCCGCGGTCCTTGTACGAACCGGTCGGGTTGGCGCCATCGAGTTTTGCGTAGACGCGGTTCAGACCGTGACGCGCTCCCCATCGGCTGAGAGGCACGACCGGAGTGTCCCCTTCACCCATCGTGATTGCTGGCGCCGTGGAGACGCGGTTATCTCCTAGGAACCGGGAACGGAAACGCCAGATTCCGGAAGCGGGAAGCGGGAGCGAGGTGGTCATTGACGGAATCGTACCGCGGTGACATCGCGCGCAAGTTGTCCTTGCCGGCGGCGCCTCTGGGGGCCCCCGAGGATCGAATTGCGGGCAAGAGGCGCACTAACCGGGTGACCCGGGTCGTACCATTCAGTCATGAAGGTGACCTTCCTGGGGACCGCAGCTGCCGAGGGCTATCCGGCGCTTTGGTGCCGTTGCGAACGCTGCATCGTGGCGAGGGAACGTGGGGGCGAAAACCTGCGCCTGCGCTCATCAGTCCTGATCAACGACGACCTCCTGATCGACCCCGGACCAGACCTGGTTGGATCAACAATCCGCCTCGGTGTCGATGTCGCCGATGTCCAGGCAATCCTGATCACGCACCTGCACGACGACCATCTGGATCCGACCGGGTTCCTGTGGCGCGGGGCCGGTTTCGCGTTACCTCCGTTGCCAGTCGCTGAGGTCATCGGGACGGCGCCGACACTCGGTCGCCTCCATGACCGCGAAGGCAAGGCTCTCGACCCGGCGGGACTTCGCTTCGCGCCGCGGCCCGTTAGTCACGGGGAACGTGTGAGTGTCTCGACCGGGGGAACGCACGACCCTGACCCGCGAGTGCGTCCCGGCCGGACACGGACGTCCGACGGAGCGCCACCCCTCGCTTCGCTCCCCACGCCGCCTGAATCAAATACGCTTGGCGTTCTAACGGCGACCGTGGCAAGGTCGTATGACATCGTGGTGCTGCCCGCAAGCCACGCGCGACCCGACGAGCAGGCGTCATTTTTCGTGGTTCGTCAAACCCTCGGCCCGGAGCTGACGCATGGCCAGCCGGCGACGGTGCTCTACGCCACGGATACCGGGCCATTTTCCGACGAAGCGTGGAACATCCTTGACCAGCTTGCCCATGACGGATGGACGTTCGGCGCTTCCATCATCGATGCGACCCTCGGACTGGGTGGGCCGGGAACTGCCCACATGAACCTCGAACAGGTCGTGTGGCATCAAGGTGAATTGGGACGTCGCGCACTGCTATCACCTGATGCGGGTCGTTTCGCCCATCACTTCAGTCACAATGGCACGCCACCACACCAGGAGTTGACCGCGCACCTCGCGCAGTTCGGTGTCATGCCTAGCCATGACGGCCTCGTGACCCATGTCGGGCCATGAAACTCGGCATGATGGTTGCCTCTTGGTGCATCAAACACTCCAAACCCCTCGCTACGCTCCCCGCACCACCATTATTCATAGGCTCGCTACGCTCCAACCCGCAGGCATGAAGTCTGACCCGTCAGTCCGCTTGCTTCGACCATGGGGTGGCAGCGACCAGAAGGTGGACATCGGCGTCAGGCCGGTCTCCCCAAAAGACCAGCGCGCCGCAACCGATGATGAACGCATCCCCTCGCTTCGCTCTTCCACACCACCCCACNNCCCGCGTTGCGCGAGCGCTTGCGCATCGGAATGGGCACCCAGTCACTTGGTCAGGTCCGCTTGCCGAACCCACTTGGCTATGTCGCCTGTTTTGCCCGGAGCGAACCGCCTCGCGGTGGTCGCATGGGTTCACTCGCGATCATGGCGCTGATCAGCCCGGGTGGATCGGCGGGCGCGATCGCCGCGGCGGCGTTCGGTCGCGGTGCGATGGCCGGGATGATGGACCCGCCCATCGTATTCGTGGGGAACGATCAGTGGCACATCACGCGCCATCATGACGGCGTAGTGCTTCGCGATGATCGTGCCCGGGCCCTGGCGGTCACCCACGCCACGATCATGAACCATCTGGTCATTGGCTGCGGCGCGTGGCCCGTGGCGGTACCGCTTACGGGGACACGCGTCGCGCCGATGGATTGGCGGTTCGCCGAAGAGCTTGATGCCGCCCTGACTGCGTTTGGCGATGCGGTCGCCGCCGTTGCCGAGACCCTGTACGCACGGTCCGGACTGGTGCCCCCTGATACCGAAGTCGCACTTTCAGCGACCGGAATTGGAACCGACGGACCAACGGGCGCAGTCCGTGCCATCGGACGGGCAGCACGGTCGATCTTCGGCGGGTTCCCCGCATTCCAAGGTGGCCGCCTTGGTGGAACACCCCAACCGCCCGGCGCAGTCGACCTCGCGCGCCTCGCACCATTCCGTGCTTCGACCGAGGATGCGTCGGACCCTTTCAGTGCTGTCGGCGGACTACCGGGTGTCAAGCGCGAACTACGCGGGGTACTCGTGGCCGTGCGCGACCCGGATGCCTACCGACGATGGGGCGTCCGACCGCCGCGGGGAGTTCTGCTTCACGGACCACCGGGAACCGGGAAGACGCTTCTGGCACGGTGCCTGGCCACCGGTGCCGGCGCGAGATTCGTGCACGTGCGGAGTACCGACGTCACATCGAAGTGGTACGGCGAGGCGGAACGTCGGCTCCAGGCAGTCTTTGATGACGCACGCACGCACGTGCCGACGGTCCTGTTCTTTGATGAACTCGACGCGGTCGCGCCGGTCCGCGATGATTCTCACGAAGCCACTCACCGGATTGTGAGCACATTGCTGGTCAACCTGGATGGTCTAGAGGACGTGCATGGCGTGATCGTTGTGGGGGCGACAAACCGGGTCGACGCGATTGATCCGGCACTGACCCGTCCCGGACGGTTCGACCGTCTGGTTGCCGTGCCCCTGCCTGATCGCGAGGGCCGGGCGCAGGTCTTGCGGATTCATCTGGAAGACGCGTCGCGCGCTGCGGGTCGGCCAGTTTTCGGCTTGCCGGATCAGACCGCGTGGGACCTGTTGCTCGACCGCACCGAGGGCATGAGTGGCGCCTCCCTTTCCGAGGTGGTCAGACGCGCCCTCGAGGTTCGGGTCCTTGCGGGAGACCGTGACGGCCAGATCGGGGTTGCCGACCTCCTTGTCGAATGTGACGGGGTCGGTTAGTGCGCCGGCAGGGGCTAGAGGGACCACGCACGGGAAGGCAGGTCATCGGCGGCTACCATCACCGTGGCCGGTCTTGCGGCGAAGGGGGCTGTCATGCAGGATCTGGTGATCCGAAACGCGACGCTGTGGGACGGCACGGGTTCACCTGCCCGGCCGGGACACACCATCCACCTGCACGGGGACACCGTCGCCTGGATAGGTCCCGAGTCTTCCCCACATGCATTGTCGTTGCCACGTGGTGCTGGCACGATGACAATCGATGCAGCTGGCCGGTGGCTCCTGCCCGGCTTGATCGACCTGCATGTTCATCTCACGTTCGATCCGCGTGATCCCGACTTCCTCCGCGTCGCGACACTCACCCCCGTCGCCGAGGCTGCATTCCGGGGTGCCCATCACGCGAGGCTCATGCTTGAGGCCGGGTTCACTGGCGTTCGCGACATGGGTGCGTTTGGCGACGCGAACGTGGCGGTCCGCCGTGCCATTGACGCCGGATGGATAACCGGACCCCGCCTTGCGACCGCCGGCGTCTTCGTGACGGTTCGGGGCGGACATGCAGACCTTGCCTTGAAGCAGGATGTCGCCGTGGCGCAGGGCATCGCCGTCACAGGGATCGACGCGGTGCGTGATGCGGTCCGGTCTCGCGCCCAACGTGGCGCCGACTGGATTAAGGTCCTGGCGACCGCAGGCGTGATGACTGGTGGAGGCGCACCGGTTGGGGCGTGCCTTTGGGAGGACGACGAACTGGCGGCTGCGGTATCGACGGCCACCCGGCTCGGCAGGAAAGTCGCAGCGCATGCCCACGGGGCTGACGGCATCCGGGCAGCCGCTGAAGCTGGCGTCGCGACCATCGAGCACGTGACGATGGCAGACACCGCGTCCGTCGAGGCAATGTCCCGCAACCGCACCGTTCTTGTGCCGACCTTCTCGGCCGCGCAATCGGTCGTCCGCGAAGCACGCGCGGGCAGGCTCTCCCCGTCGAGCACCGCGTTCGCACTGGAGATGGGACCACGCCATGTGGCGTCGTTCCGGATGGCACGGGAAGCTGGCGTCCGCGTCGGATTCGGCACTGATATCGGGGTGCCGGGAACGGTGTTCGGGTCAAACGGCGGCGAATTCGCCCTCATGGTCGACGCCGGGATGACGCCAGAGGAAGCACTGCTTTCGGCAACCCGTTACGCTGCCGAGATCCTGGGGTGGTCCCGTGCTGGCACGCTCGCGCACGGCCAGTGGGCGGATGCCATCCTCGTCGATGGCGACCCGCTAGCCGATGTCTCGTGCCTAGCCGACCTGTCACGAATCCACTTGGTGATCCTCGGCGGGCGCCCAGTGGCCGACCGTCGACCAGAATCGACCGCTGCCTAGCCTCCCGGAACAGGTTCACGCTCGGGAGGCAACCCGGGACCGAACCAAACCGGTTCGAATCGTGGGGACCGGTCAGGCCGGTGGCATCTTTTCGATGGCGTCTCGCACCCGGGCAACGAGGCCGTCGACCGCAGCCTGAACAAGCCGGTTTCCGTCGGCCACCGTGAGTGGGCCGTGAACTGGATGCGCCCGTGCATCGGAACCTCCAAGAACAGATTCACCCGCGGGCGGGGACTCGCGGAAGTCGACAAGCTCCGGATGCAGGCCAAGGATGAGTGCGGTCTCGGAACGTCCGGCATGTCCGCCGCCATCGGGAAGGATGCCCATCGCGGGTGCGTACGCCTCCATCGGCACGACTGCCCGGTACCCGGCAGCGTTGTTCCGGGCACGCGCCACCTTGTAAATGGTGTGGGTCTGACCCTTGGCCCCATGACCAGTCACCAGGGCAACCACCCGGTACCCCGCACGGAAAACCTCGGCGACCGCCTCGGTGATCAGTTGCCCGTAGGTGTCGTGCCCGATCCTGAAGATGTTTCCCGGAAGGGGCATGTCGGCGGGAATGTCCATGCCCGACCGAATCTCGCCCGATTCCGATACCCCGAAGTCGTCGACACCCCAGAAGAGCGGGGGATAGACGACCCCTCCGGTCACGGCGGCGGCGCGCAAGGAGATGCCGTGTGCCGTCATGCCATCGGTCCCCACGGGCATGTGGCGCTCATGCCACTCCAAGGC
>DDYL01000189.1:20416-22021 GCA_002347925.1 Chloroflexi bacterium UBA2235
GAGTTCGAGACGTCGCTCGATGACCCCGTCTGGCCAGAGGGGCAGGTCGCTTGAGTGAGTGAACAGGGCGTCCTGGGCGATCAGATCTTTCTCATTCATGACGTGATTCTTCCATAGTGACCCTGATACCGTTTGACTCCCCCGACGACAGGTGGGTAGCCTAGGCAATCGACCGCCCGGATTGCCGGGCACCAACCCCCAGGGGCATCTCGCCCGGCGTCCTGAGCGCGTTACATCCAGATTGCAGGCGGCATCGCCACAGGAGAGAGACGATGGCTATCGCGACGGTTGCCGGTCACACGTCCACCGGAACTCCGGCTCTCGGCACGGGTACGTTCCTCGGGTACCGTCGTCCGGACGGGACAGTGGGAATCCGGAACCACCTCGCGATCATTCCCAGCGTCATCTGCGCGAACACCGTCACGGAACGAATCGCCGCCCAAGTGCCCGGCGCGATCGCCCTCCCGCACCCGCACGGATGTGCCCAGGTCGGCGACGACGTGGGGTTGACGGAACGCATCCTGGCGGGCGCGGGGGCGAACCCGAACGTCGGTGCGGTCCTGGTGATCGGTCTGGGATGCGAAACCTGCCAGTCGAATGACGTTGCGAGCCTCATCCGCACACTCGCTCCGGGCCGTCCGGTCGTCTCGTTCTCCATCCAGGAGGCTGGAGGGTCGATCAAGTCGATCACGCGGGGCGTTGAGGTTGCCCGCGAACTCGCTGCGCAGATTGCCAACCTACCCCGGGTCCCGGTCAGTCTGGACGAATTGATCGTTGCGACCCAATGCGGGGAGAGTGACCACTCCACCGACACGGTTTCGAACCCGATCGTGGGCGAGGTTGTAGACCACCTGGTCGACCTCGGTGCAAGGGTCATCATGGGCGAAACAACTGACTGGATGGACTTCGAGGATCATCTCTCAACCCGGGCCGCTACCCCCGAAATTGGGGCACGGATCCACGCAGTCACCTCCCGGTTCCGTCGCGATGCAACGGCAAATGGCGCGATCGTGATCGGCCATGAAGCCGACGATGATGTCCTCACTGGTGAAACGACCATCCAAGCACGTGCATTGGGCTGCCTTGCGAAGGGTGGCTCCAGACCAATCCAGGATGTCCTAGACTTTGGCGTCAGGCCAAGTCGTCCGGGGCTCAGTCTCATGGACACGCCCCCCCACGACGCCGTTTCGGTGACGGCGATGGCAGCTGCCGGGGCACACATTTGCCTATTCACTACTGGACGGGGAACGCCAGTCGGGAATGCCATCATCCCGGTGGTGAAGGTGACCGCGAACCCATTCACCGCAACCCGGATGGGCGACAACATTGATCTTTCTGTGGTTGAAGCCGGTCACGGCGCGTCCCGGACTGTGCTGGTTGAGGCGCTCCAGGCGTTGCTTGTCGACGTTTGCAACGGTGCCGAGACGGTCGCCGAGATCATCGGTCATCAGGACTTCGCGATCCATCGGGTCGCGCCAACGGTTTGAGATTTGGCGGTGGCACCTACCCCCGACACACCGCTGATCGTGTAGCAGTCACCCTGGCTTAGGGCGACCCCAGGTCACTCCGGGGTTGATTCTCGGGTGACAATGCGATCCACTTTGT
>DDYL01000189.1:22095-25627 GCA_002347925.1 Chloroflexi bacterium UBA2235
GGTTCCGGGACGCACGCGGAAGCCGCAGACCGGCCCGTGCGGACGCCCCGTCACGTGGCGTTCATCATGGATGGCAACGGGCGTTGGGCAAAGCAACGCGGTCAACCGCGCCTGTTCGGGCACCGCGCTGGCACCCAGAATTTGCGTCGCGTTCTTGAATCTTGTGGTGCCCGCGGAATCCAGGTGGTCACGATCTATGCCTTCTCGACCGAGAACTGGGGACGACCGCAGGAAGAGGTCACGGGCCTTTTCCAGATCCTCACGGAAGCGATCGGACGCGAGGCGCCGGCACTCCACGCAAATGGCGTGCAGATCCGTCATGTCGGGTCGATGGAGGGCATTCCCGCACGATTGTCGAACCGCATCGGTGAGGCGATCAAGCTGACGGCTGGCAATAGCCGCCTGATCCTCAATGTGGCGTTCAACTACGGTTCTCGGGCAGAGATCGTTGACGCGGTGCGACGGATCGCGACCTCGGGCGTCGCGCCGGAAGCGATCACCGAACAGATGATTTCGGACCACCTCTACACCGCCGGGCTTCCAGACCCGGATCTGATCATTCGCACCGCCGGCGAATTCCGGCTTTCAAACTTTCTTCTTTGGCAGGCTGCATACGCCGAGTATTACTCCACGCAAGTCTGCTGGCCCGATTTCAACGAAGAAGAACTCGACCGCGCCCTCAAGGCCTATGCATCTCGTGACCGCAAGTATGGTGGGGTGTCCGATGGGGAACCCGACGCCTGAGCGACCTGTCGCGACCGAACCCTTGAAGCCCCGGGCTGCGACTACGATGAACTACGCTAATCAGCGGATCCGTCCTTCCTCGGAAGGGCTGACGAACCCACGAGACTGGGGTACGCGTGGCATGGCTGATGACACATTGGCACATCTTCCCGTGAACGGCGAACCAAGAGGCGGGACAGATGCCCACTCTCAGATGGCGAACCAACGCATCACCGGGTGGGGCAGCAATGGACGTCACTTCCGTGCTGGTCGACGCCAGAGATCGGCGCCAAATGGGTCTGGACGGCGTGCTTCGCGGTCGGCGGCAGCCACCCTGCCAGCGTTGGGGCATGCCGATGCCCTGGACGAACTCCGGTTCATCCGGAACACGATGGAAGCTGCCGGGTCGTTCACCTCCGTGCCCGGATGGGCCACGGCATGGATCGGTGCATCCGCCATCGTGACGGCCCTGGTGGCGTCCGCACAACCTACGTCTGACAGGTGGCTTGCCGCATGGCTCATCGAGGCAACCCTCGCAGGGGTGGTCGGTGTTCTCGCCGTCGCGCGTAAAGCACGCCGGACCGGACTGGCGGTGACCGCAGGACCGAATAGACGGTTCGCATCTAGCTTTACGCCGGCGATGGTTAGCGGGGCAATCCTGACCGCCGTACTCTGGTGGCACGGACTTACCGCATTCCTGCCGGGAACGTGGCTTCTGGCATTCGGAACGGGCGTGACCGCTGGTGGTGCCTCCTCGGTGCGCCCGGTCAGAGTTGTCGGGATCACGTTGATGGCGCTGGGAGCGCTGGCGTTCGCGGTTCCCGAGACATGGGCAGACGCAGTCCTTGCTGTCGGCTTCGGCGGATTGCTCGCTGGGTTCGGTGTCATCATCGCCCGCAGGCACGGTGGATGACGACGATGCCGAACCAGTCCGTATCCAATCCGCGAAAACGTCCGGCCCCGCCAATCCCGGCAGGTTCCGATCCTTCCCGCCCGTTAGCGGGGGAGAGGCGCGACGCTGACCGCCACCATGTGCGGACCGCATCGGCAGACCAGGGCCCATGGCCGGACCTTGACCGCCTGATCCACGAACGATTGCGCCTTGGGATAGTGAGCGCGTTGGCGGTCAACCAGACGATGACGTTCAATGACCTGCGAAATCTCCTCGGGACCACCGACGGGAACCTGAGCGTCCACGCCAGAAGACTCGAGGAGGCCGGGTACGTCCGCTGTCGCAAATCGTTCGACGGACGCGTACCACGCACGGATTTCGACCTGACGGATTGCGGCCGGAAGGCCCTGGAAGACTACCTTGGTGCCATGGAAGAACTGATCGCGCGGACCAGACGCCCAATGTGAAGCATGACCGCGAAATTCTCCCACCGAACCCGCATCCGGCGTTCTGCCAGCCAGTAGATAGTCTTCAACACAGGCTAAGCCCAGTCGTCTCAACGGCGGCGGTAACATCGGTGGTGACCTGAATCCTCCGGCTGCGACGGCCTGAACCGCGACTGAAACGGATCGACAACATGACCACCTCAGGACAGGATAACCACGAAATCTCGCGGGCGTTCAGTTCAACACTGACGCGCCGAATGTTTCACCAAACGGTTGTGCTTGCCACAGCGTCGGTTGGGGCCAGTATGTCCGGAATGACCTCGCCCTCCGCGAGTGCCCAGTCTGTCGGAAGCCTCGCACCAAGGCCGGGCAGGGACAACCTCGGGTTGAATGAAGCCTTCAAGGCAATGCCATTCGGCATGGCCTCAGGTGCGGGCTGGACCCGGTGGACCGTCCAATGGTTCAACATGCAACGGGACCCAGACGAGTTCAACACCTTCTATTTCACTGATAGCAAGGGGGAGAATGTCCTGGATGCACAGATCAAGGCCGGCATGAAGGTCGCAGCGATGGTGCTGGGCACGCCGGAGTGGGCCGCTCAGACGCCGGGCTTGAAAGCGGGCACATCCGTCCCCAAGGGTCTCTACGAACCGGTCTTCGATGGAAATGTGATCAATCCCATGAACACATGGGGGGCATTCATGTACCGGCTCGCACAGGAATACGCGGGGCGCATGGACGTGTTCGAAATCTGGAACGAGGTGGAAATCCCGGCCACGGGCAGCAACGCCGTCTACAACACCTGGGCGGGTTCGGTTGCCGACTACTACCAGCTGCTTGCGGTCGCCTCCGAGGCCGCCAAGGCCGCGAACCCCTCTGCTCGGATCGTGACGTCGCCGTATTCGTACTTCAAGGACAAGGAGGCCGGCGGTGGGGAAAGCCTGCCGTGGTTTGACGCGTTTGCCGACGTCGTGAAAGCGAAGGGTGCGGAAGCCTTCGATATCGTCGCCCTGAACCTCTACCGGAACCCTCACGATCTGTGGGACCGCTATCACGGCGGTGTGGACATCGTCGCCGAACCTGCCGACCGAACCGGGTTCCGCGCCCGGTTGGAAGCAATGGGTGCCGGGTCCAAGCCAATCTGGTTGACCGAGATCAACGCGATGCCGTTCGATGANNCAAGTTCCGGGGTGGGACGCCAAAGGTCGCGAGGACGGCTTCCGGATCACGATGGCTGAACAAGCCAACTACGTCCTGCAAGCACACGCACTTGCACTGACAGCGGGCTATGACAAGGTTTTCTTCCAGGCACTTCAGGACGATCCTTATCCCGTACCCGATGAACTATGGGGACTTGTCAGATTTGATCCGGACATGCAGAACAAAGACGTATCGCGAGTGCGTCCCGGATACCGCGCCTATCAGTTGGTCGGCGAACACATCGCCGGGGCGTCAAGGATGGAACTGCATG
>DDYL01000005.1:0-9779 GCA_002347925.1 Chloroflexi bacterium UBA2235
CGGCTTGCCTATATCCACGACAGGGTCTCGTTGCTTCTGCGGCACCATAAGCCGTCTGGGGCGGCGGTTGAGAAACTGTTTTTCGGGCGGAATGCCCCGACCGCGATGGCGGTTGGACAGGCACGTGGAGTCATCCTCCTGGCACTCGCCCAGGCGCGGGTGCCAGTTGTCGAATACACCCCGCTTGAAGTCAAGAGTGCACTGGCTGGCTTCGGTCGCGCGCCGAAGGCCCAGATGCAACGAATGATCCAGGTCTTGCTTGAACTCGATGCCATTCCTCGCCCGGACGACGCGGCCGATGGACTGGCCCTTGCACTGACCTACCTGCGCCTCGCGGCCGGTCGCCTTGCGCGTGCCGGTGCGTCGGCGGACATGTAGCTCATCTCCAGTACTATCCCGTCATGCTTGTCTCGCTGCGCGGAACCCTCGATCACACCGCACCGGGTATCGCGGTGATCGACGTCGGGGGTGTCGGTTTCCGGGTACTTATCCCAGCATCCACGGCGGTTGCCCTTCCCGCGGTTGGAGGCACGGCAAAGTTGCTTACCCATCTTGTCGTTCGCGAGGATGCACTGATCCTCTATGGGTTCGCGACGTTGGCCGAGATTGAGCTGTTTGAGCGCTTGCTTGCCGTGAACAAGCTTGGACCTGCGAAGGCGCTTGCCCTTCTATCGGGTTCCACGCCGGCGGCCCTGCGTGCCGACATCGTTCGTGGGAACGCGACTGCACTGATGCGGATTCCCGGTATCGGTCGGACCTTGGCGGCCCAGATCATCCTCGACCTCAAGGAGAAGCTTGGGCCGATCTCAGACGATCCTGAGACGACCGAGGATGCCGATCTCTTGACCTGGCTTCAGGCGATGGGATTCTCGGCGGCGCAGGCACAGGCCGCGGTCAAGCGTTTGCCAGAGGCGACACGGGGCGAGCCGCTTGAGGACCGCGTGCGTGTTGCCCTGTCGATCCTTCGTCCGGATTGACCCGCAGCCGGTCGTCAGGTCGGGGCGTGAAATTGCCTGCATTCGACGGCGACACGCTTGACATGCGAACATTTGATCGAGACCGTCCCTTCGCGCACGTTTCCATGGCTAAGTGCCCGGGCACTCCCTTTGCACGATTGATTGACGCTCCCTTGCCGATTTTTGTCACGGTGTCACGATGACCGACGAAACCCCTCCCCTGCGGATTGTCAGTGCCACGGGTGACGATGATGACGATTCGTTGCGTCCGCGACGCCTTGCCGACTATGTCGGTCAGGAGAACATCAAGGACCAGTTGTCCATTGCTATTGCCGCGTCGCGCGCACGTGGCGATGCGCTTGATCACGTGCTGCTCCATGGGCCGCCGGGTTTGGGAAAGACGACCCTTTCGCGGATCATCGCGGCTGAGCTTGGCGTCCAGATCAAGACGACCTCCGGCCCCGCCGTCGAGCATCAAGGTGCCCTTGCAAGTCTCCTGACCCAACTTGGGACGCGTGACGTCGTATTCGTCGATGAGATTCACCGCCTGAACCGCCTTGTCGAGGAGTCCCTGTATCCCGCGATGGAGGATTACGTCCTGGACATCGTGTCGGGGCGCGGGGCGATGTCATCGGTGTTGCGGCTGCCTCTCAAGCGATTCACCCTGATCGGCGCGACGACCCGGGCGGCCCTCTTGACGGCGCCGTTGCGGGACCGGTTCGGCCTCCAGTTTCGGCTGGAGTTCTACGATCTGGAGTCGATCCGCAAACTGTTGGTCAGGGCGGCCCGGGTGATGAAGATTGCGATTGAGGATCTCGGGGCATCCGAGATTGCACGGCGATCCCGGCGCACCCCCCGCGTGGCTCTGCGCCTCTTGCGACGGGTGCGCGACTATGCCCAGGTCATGGCCGACGGCGTGATCACATTGAGTGTCGCGCGTGACGCCCTCGATGCCCTCGGGGTTGATCATGAGGGGCTGGACGATCTGGACCGGCAACTGCTGACGCTTCTTCTGACGAGGTTCAAGGGTGGTCCAGCGGGTCTGGAGACCTTGGCCGCGACTGTTGGTGAGGAGTCTGACACGCTCCAGGACGTGTACGAGCCCTACCTGATTCAGCAAGGGTATTTGCAGCGTACCCCTCGCGGTCGCGTAGCGACGGAGATGGCGGCGGCGCATCTGGGAATCCCGTACCCCGGGGCCACAAGTGGCGGAGCCGAGCCACCCGCCCAACCCCGGCTATGGTGACGGACGATCCTTCGGCGTCGCCCCGAGGGTCCGGGCAGGTTGCAAGCCCCGCAACGGCCTTCGACGCTTCTCGCCCGCAGTCGGATCTCCAGACCGACGACTTCGACTTCGACTTGCCGGCCGATCTGATCGCGCAGACTCCGCTTGAGCCGCGTGACGCGACTCGACTGCTTGTCGTAGACAAGAGGTCTGGAGCGGTTACTCATCATTCGTTTCGCGAAATCCCCGCCTTGCTTGATCCGGGCGATGTGCTTGTGGTGAACGATAGCCGGGTTCTTGCCGGTCGCATCCATGCGGTTCGGGCGACTGGTGGCCGGGTCGAGTTCCTGCTTCTGCGCCCAATTGCCGGTTCCTCATCTGGCGTGTCCGATGGGACCACGACTGGGCGTGAGTTTTCGGTCTGGTGGGAGTCGCTTGTTCGTCCGGCGAACCGCATTCGTCCCGGCATGCAACTGGTTGTTTCGGGATCGGGGTCGTCCGGTGAAGGTCCGGTCACCGTCGAGGTGGGGGAACGAACGGCTTCCGGTGGTGTCCTGGTTCGGTTCGATTCGTCGGTGGACCGTGTCCTGCACCGGTTCGGCGAGATGCCTCTGCCGCCGTACATTCGTACCCGGCTTGCTGATGGGTCGCGGTACCAGACCGTGTATGCCCGGGAGTCGGGATCCGCGGCTGCGCCGACAGCGGGCCTGCACTTCACAGATGAATTGCTGGGTGCGGTGCGCAACCGGGGGGTGCGGGTTGTTCCGGTCACCCTGCATGTCGGTGCCGATACGTTCCGTCCGGTACGGTCCGACCGTATTGCCGACCATGAAATGCATGCGGAGTACGCGATCGTGCCCGACGCCACTGCCATTGCCATCGGCGATGCGAGGCGGAATGGGCATCGGGTGGTCGCCGTCGGGACCACGGCGGTGCGCACTTTGGAGACGTGGGTTCGTGCCCTCGGTGGCGCCCGGGATAATCTGCCGGAGGCCGGATGGCATGGTTGGACCCGGATCTTCCTGTATCCGGGGGTCGATTTCCAGGTTGTCGATGCCCTTGTGACCAATTTTCATGTCCCGCGCTCGACGTTGCTGATGCTTGTGTCGGCCTTTGCTGGGTCAGGCGTGGTTCGCGAGGCGTATGCGACCGCGATTGCGGCGCGGTACCGGTTCTATTCGTTCGGCGACGCGTGCTTCTTCCGGTGACCCCCGTGGCACGTGGTTGGGCATGGTAAAGAACATTTGTTCTATACTTATGACATGACCTCCCCGACACCAATGCGACTGGAGGCGGGTGCGAATGACGCGCATCTGGACCACGGGCGATGGAATGGGGGGGAAGCCCAGACGGATCAGGGGCAATCTGGTGGGGTGGAGGAGTCTGGCAACCCGCGCGAGGCCTTGGCACGAGTCCTAGACGATGTCCGTCAACGGTGGGGGGCATCGAGTCTGGTCTATCTTGAGGCCCGCCAACCGGATGCCGGTACGTCCGTGGCGTCACCGAACCTCCTGCGACCAACTCCTGGCACCGGCGACACCGCCGATGCACGTTCCGCCCTGCCAGCGTGGTGGCCGGGTGCGACGACCCGAGACGGGCGTGCATTGACCGTGCCTCCCGTCCTGGAGGTTTCTGGGCAGGTCGGTGGCGGACGCCTGACCTTCGCGCTTGCGTGGGCCGGTGCCTTGCGACCGACCCTTCTGGCGTTGGTCGACATCCCGGGTGATCACGGAGGCCGGATCTTCCCGCCATCGTTGCAGGTGGCTGGACTTTCCCTGCCCACACAGGTGATCGTCGTGCGACCACCTCCCGGACCGACGCCTCGCGAGACGACTCGGGCGGTGCTTGATGCCCTCTTCATCATGCTTCGCAGTGAGGCATTTGATGCAATCGTTTGCCCATTGCCCGAAGGCGCCCGGGTCGGTCTTGCGGCTGCCAGCACCATCGCCTCCCTGACGGCACGTACTGGCACCGCTCTCCTGGTCCTTGCCGGACCTGGGCGTGCCCACGGACGGACGTCATCGCGGACTGGCGACTTCACGGCACGGACTGGTGTCCTCGGGCCGGCGGCAAGTTACCGGCTGGTTCTCGAAGATCACCATTGGGAGTGGCGCGACGGTGAGATTGGTGGTCTGACCCTGCGCGTGCAGACCCTCCGCGCGCGTGGCGCCCCATCGGCGACCAATGCACCGGATCTTGCCCGGCCGTCCGGCGGTGATGCGCGAGTGGATCAGGGGCGAGGAGGAGGGGTTGGGGCCGAGGATCCGTTGGCGATCCACACCCTCGCCTTCCGCCTGCATCGTCCCGCGCGTGATGGTGCCCTTCCCGGTGGCGGTGGGATTGTCTCGGGAGCGTGGATCCTGCAGTCGGCGATGCCCGCTACGGACCTGCCGGGCCGGGTTCGTGCCACGCCGCCGGTGACCGGTACTCCCGGACGAGTCGCCGTCGGATAGGCACTGATCTCGACACGTCGTCCCCGACATCGCACAACACCGCCGAAAAACCGTGATGGCCCGACTGCCAGCGGGCCACCACGCAGAAAGACATCGTCGGAAACCAACTACGAGGAAGAGGTCGGCCATGCCTGCAGGGTCACCGCCACATCCTTGCGATCGCCCCCACGCCAGATAGTGACGGTGACGACGTCGCCCGGGTTCTTCTGTTCAAGGTACGCCGAGAGTTCGGCAACGCGCATCACCGGACGTCCGTCGATGGCCACGATGACATCACCCCGAGGGGTGCCATCCGGGGCGGCCGAACCACGCAATCCGGCCTTCGCCGCCGGGCCACTTGGCACCACCTGCGAGAGTGCAAGGCCGGAACGGACCTCCTCGGGAAGGCCGAGTGTCGCCGCCAGCTCCGGAGTGAGCGTGCCGATGCTGACCCCGAGCCAGGCGTGTTCGACCGGTTTGCCAGCACGCACTTGTGTCAGCACCATGCGCGCCCGGTTGATCGGTACGGCAAACCCGATGCCCACGCTGCCCCGAACTGGACTTTCGATCGACGTCGTGATCCCGATCACTTCGCCGGCGGCATTGAACAGTGGCCCGCCAGAGTTTCCCGGATTGATCGGCGCATCGGTCTGGATCAAGCCACGCGCCGGGCGACCACCAGGAGTGGTCCCGAATTCACGACCGACAGCACTGATGATCCCAGCGGTGACGGTGTGATCGAGGCCGAATGGCGTCCCGATGGCAATGGCCATCTGGCCCGGCTGCACCGCGTCCGAATCGCCAAGGGTGGCAATCCCCGTCCGATCAGTCGGGATGTTTGCACGAAGCACTGCCAAGTCGCTGCCGGGATCGGTGCCGATCACCTTGGCTTCCAGACGGGTGCCATCAAAAAGAACCACGGTCAACCTGTCGGCACCGCTGACGACGTGGAAATTGGTGAAGATCGTGCCATCTCCGGCGACGATGAACCCGGTGCCCTCACCCGTCGGCACCGAATCTGATCCGGGAACCGCGCCCGGAGCCGTGCGCTGCCTGGCAGCGGTTGCGGTCTGCACGGCAACGACCGATCCGCTGACCGCTTGGTAGAGGGCAGTGATGTCGGTATCGGACTGTGCGGGAAGCCTCGCCGACACGGTTGGCCCGGCGTGAGCCACGCTTGGTCCTCCGGCAAGCCTAGCCGCGGTAATGGCGCTTCCGGCAATGCCCCCGACCGCACCTGAAGCGACTAGGGCAGCAACCGTGCCGCCCCGGAATAGTGACCGCCGACTGAAGCCCTCACGAGGTGGTTCAGGTGGAACGTTGGGGGCACTCCACGACTGGGCGGACGCATTAGTCTCTTCGATGTTCATCACACAACCTCGGTTCATGGATCGTGGAGATATCGGACGACCCTCGCAAGGCGATTGCCGGTCAGGCCCCACATCCCACACTGGATGCTTCTAGCCTAGGCCTCAATCCACAGGAGAACCTCAACGCCATGTAAGCGCTACGTAAGAACTTGACCGCAATGTTCTCCACGGAACCGGATGGCCTCACAACCCCGGCCACGAGGTCGGCTTCTGGCGTGGGTCGGTCAGCGCTACTCGGCCCTGATAGCGGCGACCGGAGGCACGGATGCACCGCGCCACGCCGGCACGAGAGTGGCGAGCAACGCAAATCCTGAGGCGAGCACGAGGGTTCCCAAGAGTTGCCACCATGGGATAACCATCAGGATGCTTCCGGGACTGAAGCGGTCGAAAAATTGCACCGCAAAGACATTCCGGCACAGCCAGAGGCCCACAACGGTCCCGGAAACGCTGCCTAGGGAGACGACCACCATCCCCTCCAGAAGCAGACTGATGGTGACCTGGTGGCGCGTCGCGCCGACGGCCCGCAGCATTCCGATCTGTTGGCGTCGCTCAAGCGTGGACCGTGTCGCAACGACCGCAAGCGCTGCCACCCCGGAGATCAATCCAAGCCCCACGAAGAGTTGCAGCAGACCGCTACCCAGAAGTACTGGCCCGGTCTGGTTACGGAACGTTTCGTCCAGGTCGATTGTCTGAAGTCCGTCTGCGAAGAAGGCTTCTCCAAGGGCCGCCCGTGCATCACCAACGGCTGTACCGGGAGCGAGTGTGAAGTAGTAGCGCGCCAAGGCCGGGCGGAATGGTTGCCCGAGGCCTCGCAGGGTGTCCATTGAGATGTGAACGCCCCGGAAGTTCGATGATGCACGGCGGTCAATGACCCCGATGACCGTCATCCGCTTCGCGCCGACCGCGCCTCCAACGCCGAGAGGATTGGCGACCCAGATGTCCTGGGCCAACATTGTGCCCGGCCCACCGGGCAGACCATTCAGGACAAAACCGATCATTCCGAGACCGGGTGTGCGTCCACGAAGTTCAGGCCTTGGCAGCACACCGGAGTCCACGATTGCAAGAGAGGGGTCGCGGGCGACGGCAAGCCATGCGTCCCTGTCGGTGGGATATGACGAAGTTCGGTTCTCAAGCCTGATCTTATTTGTCCGTGCAAATCCTTCATCGATGCCTGCGCCGGCGTATCCGCCCCACGCTGGGCGTGGTGCAGAGAGTTGCAGGAGCGCGACGGCCGAAGTCACCCGTGTCCCTGCTCCGGTGAGAAGTGGGCGCAACGTCTGGTTCTCCACCGCTTCCGTCGCGAGGCGGGTTGGATCGCGACCCAGCAACGCGGTGCGCTCGCCACTCGTCCGGTCCTCGGGGGAAATTGGTACCGGTGCATCGCTCGTTGTGGGGACCGTGGTTGCTGCGGGGGCGCCGCCATTGCTTCCGGCGATTGAGATGGCTAGGTCGTCGACCGGGGCCGCGCCCAGGATCACGGTCTGGTTGGATGTCTGACCAGAGACATCGAACCCTCCATAGGCGATCACCCGGTCGCCCTGTGCATCCGAAATCGAGGCGGTCAGGACCTGCATGATTGTCAGCATGAACACGACCACCGCGAACATCGTTGCGGTCATCCCTGTCCGGTACGGATAGCGCGCGACGTGCGCAATTGCAAGTCTGATGGACGGCGCCGGTTTGCCAAAGGAAGTCAGCACGGATGCGATTGCACGTTGAGCGAGGTCCCCATTGAGGCTCGTCACGACCATCACGGCGGCAACAGAGGCGAGGCCACCGACCGCAAAATATTCGATCCCTCCGTCGAACGCGCCGAGCCCGAGGAGGGCCGGGAAATCAAAAGGGAGGAGCCATAGCGTGCCCGCGATGGCAGCACTGACGGAGAACCCGAGCCGGCGGGCGTCTTCGGCGTGTAGGCGCTGCGACGCGCGGTCACGGACCAGGAACCCGATGGCGACGCCAACGAGAGTGAGACCGATCGTGAACCAGATGCCTCGCTCGGCATACCCGCCGTAGATCGCCAACAGGATGCCGATTGGGCCGATCCAACGACGCCAACCGACAATGACGGCCTCATGCACTCGTAAAATGACGCGACCTGCGGGCCCGGCACCGAGAGGCGCGGAGGCGGGGCGGGAGAGACGTCGGCGAGGCGGATCTGGCAAGTCGCGGATTGCGGTGACGATGGTGACCCGCGTCACACGCCAGGCGGCGATCGCTACCGTGGCGATCGTAAGTAGAAGACCAACCGTTCCGGCGAGAACGATGCTGCGCGGGGCCGCGTCCCATTTGGCTAATTCTGCGACCCGTGCACCGGAACCGGTGAACCCGGCCNNACGGGCACGCCAGCAATGGTGGCTAAGGTGGCGTAGGCGACCCCTTCAAGGGTGACAAGGGCTACCAGATCGCTCGATGATGCGCCGAGTGCCCGCGTTATGCCAAGTTCACTCCGTCGGGAGGCGACAAGCAAGGCAAAGATGAGGAAGACGAGAAGGAGGCCAGCCGCAACCGACAGGAGTGAGAAAAGAAGAAAGATGGTGCTCAGGACATTTCCGGCACGGTCCGCACCGATCAATATTTGTTCCTTGATGGGAAGTGCCAGATACCCAGTGGTCCGTTGCAGCAACCCTTCCATTTCGGGGCCGCGTGCCGGGTCGGGGAGATCTCTGGCGGCTTGAACCAACGCTGCACGAACACCTCCGACGCGCAACACACGGTCGAGGCGCTCACGAGCTTCCTTGGCATCCTTTGGCACTGTCAGCGGGAACTCGCCAGCGCCCGGAGCATTCCGCATGGCGGGAACCTGCCCGGTGAGTAGCACGTCAAGTTCGTCGAGGGCGCGTTGGACCCGCAATTGGAGGTTCGGACGCCGATTCGCGAGGCCGACACGGAACTCGGGTAGCGAGACCAATGCCCGAAGGGCACTGTCCGCTGCCTCATCAACAAGGCGGCTACGTAGTGCAGTTGCGACTTCCGGCGCGAGTTCCGCGCTTGTGATGAGTGTCCCGCGCAAGGTCACCCATATCTGGTTGATCGGATCCTTGACACCTTGGGCCTGGCTTGGGGGCAGTGACGACTGAAGCCATCCCAGTGGCACGGTCAGCGCCACCGTTGACCCTGTGCCGAGGCCAACCGCTCTGGCTATCGCCGCGATACGCAAGCGGAATGCTCCAGCTGTGCCGGTACAGGTGAGCTCGTCGCCAACCTCCGCTCCGAGGGTGGTGGCGCCCGCGCGGTTCAGAACCGCATCACCGGGTGCGAACCGACCAAGGTCAATCGGCGTTCCGGTGGCATCGACCAATTCGCCAAAGGCTCGGTCGTAATCGGCCGGGATTCCCCTGATGGCCGCCCCGGCACCTTGTTTGCTGCGCAGGTCCACCGCGCGGCAGGTTAGCCATACCGCGGGCATCATGCCGGTCACATCGCGCGTGAGGACCGGATCAGAAGTGCGTGCCTCCAGAAGTTGGTTATATACCTGCCTAGGAAACATCGCTGTCTGCGATGACGGATCCCCGTTCGCGATGGCCGTTGGGTTCGCCAATCTAGCCACATTGCTATAGGTGACTACCACATCCAATCGGCCGATTTCCTCGACCGCGGCCGAGCGGAGCGAGTAGGTCAACGTATCGCCAGTTGCAAGCGACGCAGTGATCAGGATCGTCGAGATCATCAAGCCGACCACGATGAGGGCCGACTGAGATGGCCTCCGGGGCACTTGGCGCAAGGCAAGCGAAAGCAGGATGGGTCGATGTCTGGCGAAGTTCCCGAGACCGGCGAGGACTGTGACAAGGACGAC
>DDYL01000005.1:9933-15866 GCA_002347925.1 Chloroflexi bacterium UBA2235
TTGAGGATCAGGCCATCCTTCATGTGGACGATCCGGTCGCACTGAAGCCCGACTTCCCGGGCGTGGGTCACCACGAGGAACGTCTGTCCTCGGGTCCGGTTCAGTTCACGCAAGAGCGCCATGAGCTGTCCGGCACTCACGCTGTCGAGGTTCCCGGTCGGTTCATCTGCCCACACGATTGCGGGGGATGCAACGATGGCGCGAGCAACCGCCACCCGCTGCTGCTGTCCACCCGACAGTCGGGAAGGTCTATGGGCCTCCCGGTCCGAGAGATCGACGGCGCGCAAAGCATCGCGGGCACGCTGACGTGCCTCCGCTGGCGGAGCCCCGGTGAGCAAGAGAGGGAACTCCACGTTCTCGACCGCAGTGAGCACGGGCAACAGATTGAAGCTCTGGAACACAAAGCCCATCGACTTTGCGCGGTACCGGGTCAGTGTGGCGTCGTCCATGCGCGAGAGCGAGGTCCCGTTAATGAGAACGTCGCCACCATCGATGGCGTCGATCCCGGCGAGGCAGTTCAGCAACGTTGTCTTGCCGCACCCACTCGGACCCATGATGGCGACCATTTCGCCACGTCTGACCCTGAAGTCGACACCGCGGAGGGCCGGAACATTTGGTTCGCCTTCCCCGGTGGCGTATGTCTTGACAAGACCGATTGCTTCAACGATCCAATCCTGGGTGCCATCCGAAGAGGCGTGTGGCGCGCGAGTGCCCGTCCGAACGGAGGTCATCTCATCTCCCGATTGTCTTGTCGCCATCATCAAACGGTACACCGCCCGTCGGTGACAGTGTGTGGAGAGCGATGGCATACGGTTGATCGCGTGCAAGGCGCAACGGGATCGAAACGCCTGACGAGTGATGCACTGAGACCGGACCCTTATCCTGCGGGCGCTCACTGTTACGATGCCAACAGGTCTCCGGAATGTGTGGCGCTCGGTACCGTCAGGCACTTTCGCAGGGGCCGACTGACTCGCCTGCGGTAATCGGTGCCGTGTGCGGGAACGGTCTCGGAGAACCCCTTCATTTATGACAGATCAGGCATGGAATTGTTGAAATGAGGGTCATTTCGAAAAGCAGTGGCTTAGTGGTGGCAGTGACCTTGGCCGCCCTGGTGATTCAGACCGTCTCATCCGCGCCGTTGGCTGAAGCGCATCAACCGATGCATAACCCCGGGTCCCCTGATCCGACAGCACCTTTCCTCATACCCGCGCCTGCGGTCTCCCGTGCCATCCGGGGCGTCCTCCCGCCGGGTGGGAGCGACTTCTACGCGTTGGACCTAGCCCGCCCGACCGCGATCACGCTGTGGCTTCTCACTCCAATGGTGGACGCCTGTGACGGGTTCGAACCAGTCATGCGCATCTGGCCTGAGGCCGCTCATCGCTCGATCGCCGACCGATGGGCCGGAAACGTTTGGTTCCGGGCGGTCACGTCAGTTCGGTTGGACGAGGACAGTGCGCGCGGGCTCGTTGCGATGGCATCGCCGTGGGGAAGGTTTGTACATGGCGGTGACCGGTCGAATTCTGGGCCATATCTCAAGCCGGTCTTGGGCCCGGGAGTGGTTCTTGTAAGCATCGAGGCACCGATCAGCCGCGGAGGGGCATATACATTCGCTCCAGGCGATCTGGAAATTCCCGGCGGTTATGTCGACCCGGACGTGCAGTCACGCTGGCGCGCATGTCCGGAAGCATGGGATCAGCCCGCCACGACATGAAATCTGGCACGTCCTTAGGCACCTCAGGTGGTTTGCACGGATCATGCGGATAGGCTTGTCCCTGCATTAAGGACTGCCGTAATGCAATGCAGCGATTTGGAGGGTCGCCCGTGATCATCGACGTGCACACGCATACGCCCCGGTACCGCACGAAAGCGGAGGCCGACGCCGCACCGCCGACAGGCATGGCCAACGCGCCCATGCGTCCTGATCGTCCGGACCCGTCGCGAATTACCTGGGACGAGTACATGGAGGCGATGCAGGCCGTGGACCGGGCGATCGTGTTCAATATCGCTGGTCCTCCCGATGGGGATCAATATCCGCCAGGACTTCCCGAGGACGGGATTGTCAAGCGAGAACAAGCACGGGCGGTCAACGATGCCACGGCCGCGATTGTCCAAGCCCATCCCGAGAAGCTGATCGGGTTCATGAGCGTCCATCCCCGAGATCCGCAACTGCTCGAGGAGGTGGACCGTGCGGTTGGCGACCTCGGGTTGCGTGGGATCAAGCTTGGCCCGAATTACCAGAACTTTGACCCACTAGGTGATGAAGCTTCGGTACTCTTCGCCCGCGCTCAGGAACTTAGATTGCCAATCCTCCTGCATCAGGGGACAAGCCCTGTGCAATTCGCTGACCTGGACTGGGCGCACCCGAGGCATCTTGACCGGGTCGCGACGCGCTTTCCAAGGCTACGATTGATCATCGCTCATTTCGCGCATCCGTGGCAGGTGGACGCTCTGGCCGTCATCCGCAAGCACCCCAATGTCTGGGCGGACATCTCCGCCCTACACTATCGTCCGTGGTCTTACTGGACCTCCCTGCGCTTGGCTACGGAATGGGCGGTACTGCACAAGCTCCTGTTCGGCAGCGACTTCCCGGTTGCGACCCCACAGGAGACCATCGATGCGATCCCTCGTATCAATGACCTGCTTGAGGGGACCGCGCTGCCCCGTGTGCCCGTCGATGAGCTGATGCAAGTGGTTCATCGTGACGCATTGGACATTCTCGGACTCGACTAGGTGCCAGAGAAGTCTCGGGACTTGCGGGCGGTTCCTGAAAACCAGAAAGGCGAGACCCCCATCTCCGCAACCGGAGAGGGGGTCTCGTGTTATGTGGTGTGGGGCGGACCCGTCGGCGTCAAAGCCTCGGACCCGCCCCGCGGTGTCAGGCGGTCCGGATGCGTGCCTCGTGCACTTCACCGGGGTGTATCAGCGTGCCCCCATGCCACGGTGTTCCAAGCATCGGCAGCACCCACCGGTCGGCACCGTAGTATCCCGCGACCTTCCACGCCATCATGAGGCCCACTGCAAGGACCATGAGGAGCGGGTTCGTGCTTGCGGTGCCGGCCATCATGAAGTTCCAGTTCATGAAGGCGCCGAAGAAGGCCGCTATCCCCGTGAAGAAGCCGAGGATCAGCCCGATCCCGATCAGTACTTCACCGAATGCGATCAGTTTCGCGAACCAGGTGTAACTCTCGCTGGCGATCAGGAAATTGAGGAAGTCCCGATACCAGTCGTACGTGATCGCGGGCTTGGCGGGAGCCGGCGGGATTGCTGCTGCGCGCACCCAAAAGCCCTTCAGCGCCTCACCTGTCGTCGTCCAACCCGGATCGGACACCTTGTGATAACCGGCAGTGATCCACTCGTAACCGACGTACAAGCGGATAGCCAACCAACCCCAAGCCGCGATCGTATTGCTGAAAAGCCAATGGGCGACCGGTGGATCCTCCACCGTCACGTACTTCCCAACTTGCCGAGTAATGATGCGGGCCATTGCCGTGCACCTCCTGACAAGATTGTTGCCGGTGTACCGGGCAGGCGGTTCAGGGATTCCCCTGATTGGCCATCATGGGTCGCACACGGGGGACCAGAGGCAGAACCGACAGGGCCCCGGTGCACGTTCAGATCAGTGGCGCGGGGGTGGATTGGCTGCGAGGGCGTTGCGGTACGCCTCAGTTATTCGTGCCACCTCGGCCGGATCAACCTGGATTTCACCTCGCTGCGCTGCCGCTTGAAGTCCGAAGACCGCATAGAACCGGGCATCCTGAGCCATCGTCTCGTACTTCGGCACCATGTGCAAGTGGAAATGAGGCGAGCTCTCGTTCATTGAAACCGTGTAAATCCGCAATGCTCCAGAGACTTCCTCCAGAACCTTCTCAAAGTGCCGTAGGTCCGGTCCGAGCCGGGCTGCTTCGTGATCGTTGAAATGCGCGATGCCTGGCGTATGGCGGTGGCTGAGAATGGTCATCCAACCGGCAACGCCGTAGGGAGCGGGTGCGTGCCAGATCAACCACAAGTCGTCCTCGTAGATGGCGCCTCCCTCGATTTCGGCTTCGCCTGACGCAATCCGGCACACGCCGCATCCCTCGATCTGGCTAGGGTGTTTCATCTCCAACCGTCCTTTCGTGCCAACGCAATAACCCGACGTACCCGGGTCGCGCTTGCACGACACGGTACACGGCCGCGCGACCGGACGCGCACCGCCATGTCTCATTGAGCGACATCCTCGGTGCAAACGACCACGCCCTTGAAGACCGCAAACCCGGTCGAGGGTTACAAAACTGCACAGTTGCCTAGAAGCCGGTGGTCGCGTCAGTTCTGGCGGGGTAGCGTCCGGAGCCATGGTCAGTATGGAGACTGAATTGTGAACGCGTTCCGAGCCCTGTTCGTCACCGTTGTCCTCGTCGCTTCCGCGGTTGCACTGCCCGGGGAAGCGTCGGCCCACCAACCGCGCCTTCCGAGTGGCGCCGACGTGACCATCCCTGATCCGGAGGTCTCCAAGGCCTACTACGCCACTCTTGATGGTCGTGGCCACACCTATCGAATTCGGACGGCCGTCGCCTTCGACCTCTACGTCTCTATCACGGTGCCTGACATCAGTGGGCAGGGCACTGACATTTCTGCGGTGCTTGTTCGGGTGGATGGACATGGCGGAACTATTGGGACGCTCAATGGTGTCGCCCATCAGTGGACGAAATTCTTCGAGCCATTCGGCTTCAGTGACTATCTCCAAGGGCCGGAGTATCGAGGGCGCGCCGAACCGGGTGACTACGAGATACGGGTGACCAGTCCGCGCAATGACCGGAAATATGTGCTCGTTGTCGGCGAGATTGAGGCCTTCGATTTCAAAGAGACGGTGAATGCGCTCGACCTTGTGCCATTGATCAAGCGGGACTTCTTTGGAGAAACTCCCGCCACGTTTCTCTTTTCTCCCATGGGGTTTGCCTATGTCGTGGCAGTTTTCGCCACGGCGTTCGGGGTGGGTGCGGCTTTCCGCAGTCTGTTGCGCCGAGTGCGATGGGGAGGGGTTCGCCGACCAATCCGCAATATCGGTTTTACCGACCGATCCCTTCGGTTGTGTTCTGGCGTCGCCTTGTTTGCCTGGGCGATCGGGACCACATGGGACCCAATCACACTCTTCATGTCCGGGTTCTGTCTTTACGAAGGAGTGTCACGATGGTGCGTACTGCACTCCGCAATTGGCCGGAACACATGTCCTGTGTAGGCGCGACCTAACGGCCATTCGGGGTTCACCAGCTTCTACGTCGCCTCCGGCGGTTCGGGGCAATCCCAACGATCACGAACGTCATGAGCAGGTGGGTGAGTAGTTCATCGAGTGTGGCTTTGGTATTTTTGTGTATTAGTTCTGCAGGTGCGTCAAGGTCAACCCGCCGGCCTCTTCGCCAAACTTCCCGGTCCCTGCAGGCGTTCGGCTTTTACCGTGCATATCAAACCCAACTTAATTCCTAAGAGATACCCTTTCTAACCAAAGACCCCTTATGCCCTCAGGACCGGTGGGCCAAACCAAGGCGGGTGGCGTCAATCGCGATGGTCCTCCTCCAAACCCCAGCGGTTTGCGCTAGTCCGGGCAGTATTACTGCTTTAAAATGCAAACTTAGTGTGAAAGTGAAATAAGCATGAATAGAAAGTCACAAATAAATCACAAAATATGATTATAACATCGTTATTATTGCGGTAAGAAGTTTGGTGTGAAACGTCCAACGAAAGAAAACGTTCCGAGGTGGCCGACGCGATTGGAGTGTGCGCCGGCGTGACAACGGTTCAGTGCTTAATTGAAGTGTTGTAACTGTTTTCCCCGCTCTCCATATAGCGAACGCCTTGACCGGACCATTCCCAGGTTCATGGTTGCCCCCTTCATGTTAGGGCAATGTATCCGCATATGAGCTGCACGTCAATCTACATGAAGTTACTAGGTGACCCAT
>DDYL01000091.1:0-143 GCA_002347925.1 Chloroflexi bacterium UBA2235
GAGGCCGGGTCCTTGGCGTATGCGCGTGGGTGGATTGACGCGGTTGTCAATGCCGAGGCGGGTCTGAACCAGTTCCGGTCGTCAACCCATGAACGGGTGATCCAGCGGTTCCGGGAGTCTGACGCGCGGTTGACGGAACTCGC
>DDYL01000091.1:155-5884 GCA_002347925.1 Chloroflexi bacterium UBA2235
AGAAGCGTCGGGGTCACCTGCCGATCCGGACGCTGATCGCCCGCATTCCTGAGGTCATTCCGGTCCTTGCGCCGTGCCTGATGATGAGTCCGCTGTCGATTGCGCAGTACTTGCCGGCACGACACGGGGTCTTTGATGTGGTGGTCTTTGACGAGGCGTCACAGTTGCCCGTCTGGGATGCGATCGGTGCGATTGCCCGTGGAAGCCAGGTGATCGTGGCGGGTGATCCGAAGCAGTTGCCGCCGACGAACTTCTTTGAGAGGGCGGACACCGAGTCGGCCGACCCCGAGGAAGTCGAGGACCTGGAGAGCGTCCTCGATGAGTGCCTGGCGGCGCGCCTCCCGGAAAAGCGGCTGATCTGGCATTACCGGAGCCGGGACGAGGGATTGATCGCGTTCTCGAACCAACGGTATTACGACGGATCGTTGATTACCTTCCCGTCGCCAGTCTCGGGCGAACGTGCGGTGCGCTACGTGAACGTGCCCGGTACGTACGACCGAGGTGGGGCGCGGACGAACATCTCCGAGGCGCGCGCGGTGGTTGCCGATGTGGTGCGACGCCTGACTGCGGACGGAAGTGCGCCGTCCATCGGGATCGTTACCTTCAATGCCGAACAGGCACGGTTGATCGAGAACCTTCTCGACAAGGAACGGCAGACCAGTCCCGAAGTCGAGGCCCGGTTCGGGGCGTCGGAGGACGGGCCGGTCTTCGTCAAGAACCTGGAAACCGTTCAGGGCGATGAGCGGGATGTGATCCTGTTCTCGATCGGCTACGGGCCGGATGCCAATGGTCGTGTGTACCGGAACTTCGGTCCGCTGAACCTCGGTGGTGGCGCGCGCCGGCTGAATGTCGCGATCACGCGGGCGAGGCGGGAGCTTGTGGTCTTCGGGACACTGCGTGCCGACGACATCACGCTGACGCCGACGACCCCGGCGGGCGTGCGCGATTTCAAGCACTTCCTGGACTACGCCGAACGTGGTCCGGTGGCACTTGCGCAGGCGACCGATGTTCCGCGGGCAATGACGGAGTCGCCGTTCGAGACGGCAGTGATGGAGGTCTTGCAGGCGCAGGGTTGGGAAGTGCGCATGCAGGTGGGGGTGTCGTCATTCCGGATCGACTTGGCGGTGGTGCATCCCGACCATCCGGGACGGTATCTCGCCGGGATCGAATGTGACGGTGCGACCTATCACCGGTCGGCGACGGCGCGTGACCGGGATCGCTTGCGCGAGGCTGTCCTGCGCGACCTGGGGTGGAAGATCCTGCGCGTTTGGTCGACGGACTGGTGGGTCACGATGGACCGGGCGGCGACACGCCTGCATGACGCCCTGAACGAACTCCTTGAGGCTGACCGGCAGTCGGATGCCGGCCGGGGTGGCGGGGAGACCGGACTAGCGCCCGGGGAGACTGTGCCAACACCCCAACCCGTTCCCGAACAGGGGAATGGGGAGGCGGCTGACGAGGAAGTGGGGGCGCGCTACGCAGGGGTGGTCGCGCCTTTGGTGGCTCCACCTGTGACGGTCGTCCACCCGGTGTACGTCGTGTCCGATTTCAGGGCATCTGGGATCCGTCCCGCGGGGGCGCTGTTCTACGAACCTGCCTACCAGACGGTGGTGCGCCAGATGGCGGCGTTGGTCATCGCGACGGAGGGTCCAGTCTTTGACGATGTCCTGGTCAGACGGGTTGCCGAGGCGCATGGCTTCGGGCGTGCCGGCGCGGTGATCCGGCAAGCTGTCCTCGGTGCGGTTGACCGGTCGGTCCTACGCACGATCGATTCTGACGGACGCACGGTGTTCTGGCCGGCTGGCACCACCCCGCGGACGGTGGTGTACCGGCGGGCATCCCGGACGGACCGCAAGGTAGCGGATATCCCGTTTGAGGAACTCGTTGCCCTCGCGCGGACCCTGGATCTTGACAACTTGTTTGATCCGGATGCACTGGAGGGGATGCGACGGGAACTGGAACTGGAACGGCTTCAGGATCCGACGCGGTCCCGGGTGATGCGCGCCGTCAATATGGCCCGGACGGGCTGACCGTCCTTCGTGTCACCGACGCGTAGACTTGAGTGCGCGTCCAAAGCGAATCACGCGGTCACCGTCGACCGAACTGCGAGTGGCTAGGCTGGTGGGGCGCATGAAACAGGGAGAATGGCACATGGACCTGATCAACGGCGTTCCGCGAAGCGGGCATGACACTGTCGGCGGCATCGTTTTGCTGGGGCGGGTGATCGACAAGATGCGGGCGCACATCGCCGGGACCCTCGGCGAGTATGTATCCCATCGCGGGTTCAGTGCGGATGTTTTTGAACTGTTCGGGACCGATGCGGAGACGTTCGAGGAGATCGTGCGGACGCATGACACCGATGAGGGTGTGCTGGCGTCGCTGATGGCGATCAAGCACCTGACCGCCGAGGAGATCGCGGCCTTCAACTTGGAGAACGTGACCTGGCCGGCGAATGACCCGGCGGCACTCGAACGCATGCACGGACGGATGGCGAGTGCGGGACACGGTGACCGACTGGATATCGTGTGCGCACTTGACGAAATGGACCTCGACGAGGGTCGTGAGGTTCCCATCGGTGGGCGTCACGCGGCGGGCCTGACGCACCACTGACCGTTGTCTGGCCCCCTGTGCTGACCCGGTTTCAGGGGGCACTCACGTTTCAATTGTCCGCCCCGCCACAGGCGTACGCGGTTCTCTGCGGTCTCCCCATCGGGTGGATTTCCGGAGGCGGGTTGGGACGAGATCCCGCAGTGACGTCCCGGTCCGGTACAACCCCATCCCGCCCGGTTCGCCTTGGTGTCGCCCTGTGCGGCGGCGCATGACTGAACCGGACGCCGGAGAGGGAAGGCGAGACGATGGTGGCAGCGCGCGAGATCCTCACGTGGGAACTGTTCGGGACGGCTAGTCGGGAACTGGCGACGATGGTGGCCGGATCGGGATATGAACCCGACATCATCCTGGCGATTGCCCGGGGTGGTTTGCTGCCCGCGGGCGCGCTTGGGTACGCGCTGTCGGTGAAGAACACCTACACCCTGAACGTGGAGTTCTACACGGGTATCGACGAACGCCTGCCGATGCCGATCATGCTGCCACCGGTGCCAAGCCTGGTGGACGTGAGTGGTGCGCGGATCCTCGTGGTGGATGACGTGGCCGATACCGGGCGCACGCTGAAGCTGGTGAACGAGTTCTGCGAGGGGAAGGTGGCCGATTCGAAGATCGCGGTGCTGTACGAGAAGCCTCATTCAGAGGTGAAGTGCGACTTTGTGTGGCGCTACACGGACAAGTGGGTGAACTTCCCGTGGAGTGACAAGGACCCCGTGGTGACCCGGATGCACGTGCGCGACGCGTAAGGGGTGTGGGGGAAACGAAACGACCGGGTGACGCAGGAAATCCTGGGTCATCCGGTCGGAGTCCGGGGTGCGAACGGCGGTTGGCCGTCCGTTGGGTGGGGAGGCTTACGCCGGGCGGACGTTCACGGCACGCTCGCCGCGTCCACGGGTGTCGGCCTGCTTCTCATACGTGACCATCTGGTCTTCGTTGAGGTTGTCGTAGATGCCGTTGACTACGCCGGTGGCGTGGAAGAAAACTTCCTTGCCATCCTCGCCGCGGATGAATCCGAAGCCTCGGTCACGGACAAGACGGATGATGGTTCCAGTCGCCATAGTGGCGTCCTCTCGGGTGGGTGTACCGGCAGCGGCGGGGCAACCGGGATCCGAAAGGACCGGCAACGGCTTGCTGACGGGCAAGTCGGAGCGCCGCACGGCGCACTCCTCATTTGGCGTCAATCAACAGGACCTAGAACCCGTTGCCGTGTGCCTTGACACCATAACACGCCAGCCGCTGGGTATTTGCCGGGTGGCAGGATTGCTACCCGGAAGCGACCGCGTGCCGGCGCTTTACGATCGACCGATGGCTGGGAGTGATATTGGCAAGGACGTGCGTGGACGGGACCTCTCCCGGCACGGTCTGGCGCGGGCCGACCTGACCGACGCCGATGTCTCGAAGTGAGGCACTCGCAAGCGGTCAGCCTAGGCCGCATTCCAGGTGACCGTCGAGTGAGGCGTTTCCGGTGCGGAGTGCATTCCCATGGACGAACGGGCATGGGTGCAGACTGACGGGAGATGTCTCGACTGCGAACGTCTGGGTATTGCCGGACTTGAACACGGTGGTTCGGCGTATCGTGGCCCTCCAGATTTCGGCATGCACGCTCGGTACATGCGAGTTTGCCTCCCGTCGGTGATCGTGTGACCGACGGGGTTGACTCCGTGAGGGGGNNGAATACACCAACCCCGGGCACGTGGCCTCCGACGTTCACGATGGTGGGAAACCCCTGGGAGCGCCGGCGTAATCTGCGTAATCCGGACAGTTTTTGGTCGTGGGCTGAAGCGAAGCGTAAAAAATAAGGGGGCGATGGGGTGGGGTGGTGAGCGAGCTTGGGCTGCTGTCAGCAGATGACGGGGCGGGCGGACTGTGGCCCGTGGGCGGGCGGGTCGATGCCGATCCAACGTTCGTCGGCTGGTTCGCTGGCCCGTTGGTACCGCGAATCCGATGACAGGCGCAGGCGGTCAGCTGACTGGTTGTCCAGACTGGCATGCACAAGCACCATGTTGAAGACCAACAGGTCGCCGGCACGGTAGTCGGTGGTCAGCCACCGGCCACCAAACTTCCGGCGCAGGCCAACGTGGTCGTCGGTGATCGCCCCGGTCGCGAGGTCGGGACGGTTGCGCACGCCGTCCGGACCGGTCCACGCGCCATCGTGGCGGTTCTCGCAGACGGTGTCGACGTCGGTGGCGAGGTAGTCGCCGGTCAGGTCGTGCTGCCGATGGGATCCCTCGAGGACGATCAGGCCGCCGAGGTGCCGGTCGATGTCTCCCAACGGGGTCCACGACGTGCACAACTGGTGGGTACCCCGGCCCATGAACACGAGGTCGCAATGCGATGCGGTGCCCATGCCGGGCTTGACCAGACGTAGCCATGTGAAATCGAAATGGCGCACTTCCTCCCCGAAGAGGGCGCGATAGAAGCGGATCATCGGGCCATCAGTGGCGTAGAGCAGGTGCTGCAAGGCACGGTTGGCGCGGGCAACGTCGGAGGACTTCACGCCGAGGGTCGCGCCTGGCACGAGAATGGCGTCGTCGACCGGATGATCGGAACGGATGAGTCCGTGTTCGGCGAGTTGGCTGCAGAGTTCATGGCGGGCGGCCAAGACTTCATCACGCAGGAGATAGCCGGGGAGGTAGAGGTAGCCGTCCTCGTCCAGTCGTTCGTGCGCGGTGGCAATGTTGCGTGCGATGGCAACAGGGGTTGTGCCGAGGTCATCGGATCGACGCAGTTCGCCGATTGTCCCGGGAGTGTCCTCGAGAATCTGACCCCGGGAAATGAGGGTCTGGGGTCTGGAACCTGTCGTGGTGATCACTCGTCGGACTTCCTCTTGATGCAGGATAGCGCAGTCGGATGATGCTCCCCACCCCATCGGAGAGAGACCCCCGCGCCCTGTGCATGGCTCAGGCGACGGGGCGATCCGGCCGGTGGAGGGACGGGGCCGTTCCAGTGGGCAATACTCTGCGTTGGCCGGACTGGCACGTGTGCTTTCCTGATGATCCTGCACGAAGCGGAGCGTATGAATAAGGGGGCGATGGGCTTTGTGAGCAACGACCATGTAAATAATGCAAGGCTGTGGAGCGAAGCGAGGCTCAGCCAAGCGTATAAAAGTAAGTGGCGATGGGGGG
>DDYL01000091.1:5910-6694 GCA_002347925.1 Chloroflexi bacterium UBA2235
AAAAAATAGGGATAAACAGGGGAATAGGTTTTGTGAGGAAAAAAATATGAATAATGGTGGGGTGGCGTGGTGGCGTGGGGTGTGGCTTGATTGGAATGTGCGCGCAGTCGTCTCGGCCATCGGGATCGCGTCGTGCGAAATGGATCTTCGGTTCGTCGTCGCCATGATTGCGTGGGCCATCGTGTCACTTGCCGGTGTGCTGTGGGTGATCCGTCCACTTGGGGCCGCCTCGGTGACGTCGGCGAACGAGCATTCGATCTATCTGCTGGCTCCTTTCCTGATCGGGGCTGGTGCGCTGGCGATCATTGTTATCAGGCGTCTCAAGCCGGGCGTCTATAGATCAAGGGGCGATGGGCTTTGTGAGCGCAGCGAAGATATAAATAATGGCGGGGCCGGGGAGCGAAGCGAGGGGAGTGGCGGGCTGGGTGAGGTCGATGCCGATGGTGTGTCGATGGCCGACCGCCTTGCCTACTGGTCGGCGGTGATCGTGATCGGCGCGGTGGTCTGGTACGGCCCGGTCAATCGGAGTGGACCGGGATTTGCGGTGGCGCTTGTCACCGGAACAGTGGCGGTAATCCTGCGCCAGTTGCTCCGTCCGTTGGAGTTCGCCGGTGCCATCCTTCTGCTGGCAGGTGTGGGTTTTCTCGCCAACCAAGGCCTGTCTCACCTCGTGGTGACCTTTGCGGTTCCGGCAATGGTGGCGGTGATCGCACACGAGATCGGGTCTCGGGGGATGCGCCTCTGGACACCGCTCGTGCTTGCCCCGATGCAGTTCCTTGCGGTT
>DDYL01000091.1:6718-7993 GCA_002347925.1 Chloroflexi bacterium UBA2235
GTGGTTGTCGCGGTACGTCTGTGGAGCGACGCAGGACCACCGGGAGGCGACGTGGTCCCGTCTTTCCCCGATGAGATGCGGGCAGGGATGCCCGCGGACCGGACTTTGCCCCCATCGCCCTCGATCGATATGCGCTCCGCTCGGCCGACCCCACCTCTGGCCTGGGAGGGATCCCTGCCCCGCACGCGGGAGAGGGAAGTGATGGCGGTGGCGGTCATTGCGATTGTGGGGGCGGTGGTGGAGTTCCTGGTGTCGTGGCCATTGCCGGTGCTGCCGGTGGGGCCAATGATCGGCATGATGCTGTTACTGACAGTGCTGTCAGGACGGAACCGGCCGGACCCCGGTGGGAATGCGCTGCCAGGGGGAGACACGGGACTGCGGGCCGGGCGCGATGGACCTCGATCAGTCGGTCAGATGGAGTGGTTGGGTGCCGGCGTGGCGGTGGCAGTGATGCTCCTTCTGGTGCTGAACACCCGGATGCTGGTGGATATCCACCATCAGTCCCACTTCCTGATGCCAGTGGTGGACCTGATCAATGGCAAGTCGCTGCTGGCCGACATCAACGCGCAGTACGGCGTTGGCGTGCACTACCTGATCGGGATGCTCTTTCTATGGAACCCGCTGCTGATCTCCTTCCCGGCATTCACGTTCGTCACGAACCTTGGCGAATTGGCCCTGGCCGCTGGCCTGTTCGTGCTGGCGGGAAGGGTGTCCCGGTGGTCGGCGTCATACATGTTGCTCATCGGCGTGGTGATGGCCTTGCACCGGTTTGGCAATGTTGCGAATCCGTCGGCATACGCATCGACGGGTGCGATCCGGTTCGGCCTGGGATGGCTTGCAATCGCCTGCCTGACCAGTCGGAGGTTGCGTCGCCACCCACGGGCAGGTGCCGCGTGCCTGGGGCTTGTGGCGGGTCTCGCGAGTGTCCATAGCCTCGAGGTCTTCATCTACACCACTGCCTTGGTGGTGTGTGGGCTTGGCATGGAATGGGTGCGACACCAGGTTTCAGGCGATGGAGGTGGTGTGGTCCCGGTGGGCCGCGTGACGCATCCGCGGTTGGCCTTGATGCCAAGCGCAGTTGCGGTCGGTGCGGGCATGGTGGGGTTCCACGTGGCCTTGTTGCTCGACGTGGTGAGGCGGTCAGGCCACCTGCCGGACTGGCGCCACTACACGCAGTACCTTTCGGTCTACGATGGGGGGTTCGGGTTTGTTCCTCCGGAAGTGAGATCTCCGTGGCTCGCGATGTTCCTCGTTTGCGCCATCACCCTCATTGTC
>DDYL01000091.1:8004-20135 GCA_002347925.1 Chloroflexi bacterium UBA2235
GGGATGCTGCAGTTCAGCTACTTCGCGTTCCGGTCGCACCCCAACAACCTCTACCACCTGATGTATCCGGTGGCGATCATCGCGGTGTACTGGCTGCACAGACTGCAACAGCGCGGCGGAGGCTTGTGGGATGGTCCGATGATGCCGCTGGTTGCTGGGGCAATCGTGGCGGTTTCGATGGTGATGGCGCGGGGGGCGTCGGTGGCGCTGGCTTCATACGGATCGACCGGTATCGGGTGGCTGCAGGCGAAGTACACACAGGGCGCGGGGCCGGTGACGCCGGTGGTGCCGACCTTCGCGGAGGGCATCCGCACCACGCTGTATCCGCCGGTTGGCGATGATGTCGTGGAGTTGCGGAGTCTGGTGGAGGGCTATATCCCCTCCCCATCGCCCGTGATCGATAGACGCTCCGCTTGGCCCGCCCCATCGCCCCAGATCGATAGACGCTCCGCTACGGCTCCGACCGGGAATGCCGATGGCCGGATTGCGATGATCATCGAACCCGACCTTGACCCGCGGGCGCGTGTCGGAACGACCATCGTGAACAGGCTACCCCTTAGCCTGATGACGCAGGACGGATACATTCCGGTGGGCCGCGAAGCGGCGCTGCAGTCAGTGCGCGACCTCCCCATGGGTTCGCTGCTGATCATTGACCAACCCGACCTGATCGGTGACCTCGGCGGTGAGATGGCGGGTGTCCTGTGCGAACGCGGGGCGCTCCGTGTCATCGAGAAACGCACCCGTATTGCCGCGGTGCGACTTGCGCCGAGGGATGAGGCGACCGCGTTGGCGGACTGGTGCCCTCGGTAGGAGGTTGGCGGGTCGTCGGTACCCAAGCATTGGCGCGTAGACAGGATTGGGCCTTTTCTCGGCCTCCACACCGGCTGCTAATCAGGGTGATTGCGCCCCGCAACATCTCCCGGGGGTGCGCTGTAGGAGAGGTGTTCCCACACCCCTCGCTTCGCTCACCCCTCACCCCACCACCCCGCCAGTTTTCTATGTTCGCTGCGCTGACACGGGCCGCCAGATCTTCCATGCCTTTCGCCGGGGAAGGGTTGCGAGACCGCTTGGTGCGGGGAAGTGGCGATACACTGTCGGCCGTCATGACCGAGATGGTGCTGCGGGCGATGGTTCCCGATGACTGGGATGCGGTCGCGGAACTGGTGTACACCTCGACGAACTACTGGTATGCGTCCAAGGGGGCGGGGGCGATCTTCGCGGGTGGACCGGATGTGGCGCGGGTCTTTCCCGAGGTCTACGAAGCGCTTGATCCCGGATGCTGCATCTTGGCCGTCCATCCGCGCACCGGCCGGTTGATGGGGTCGTGCTTCTTTCATCCGCGCGAGACGCATGTCAGTCTCGGGATCATGAATGTCCATCCGGCGCACTTCGGGACCGGGGTCGCACGGCGCCTGTTGCGACACATCACCGATCTGGCGGATGCGGCGGATCGTCCCGCAACCGGGGGCGATGGGGTGGGGCGGGGACTGCCCGTGCGGTTGGTATCAAGTGCGATGAACCTCGATTCCTTCTCGCTGTACACGCGGGCCGGGTTCGTGCCGAGGCGTACCTATCAGGACATCCTGCTAGCGGTACCCGCGGGCGGGCTTTCGCATGATGCACCCGGTCGGGCGCAGGTGCGTTCCGCAACGGTTGCCGACGTGCCGGCGATCGTGGCCCTTGAGGAAGAGCTGACGGGGATCCGGCGCGGAGGCGACTTTGCGCATTTCATCGAGAACCGGGCCGGCATCTGGCACGTCTCCGTCCTGGATGGCCGGGATGGACGCCTCGACGCGGTCGTTGCATCGGTTGCACATCCGGGAAGCCGGATGGTGGGTCCGGGCGTGTCGCGGAGCGAGTCGGGGGCGGCTGCAGTGTTGCTCGCCGAACTGGACCGGCACCGCGGGCACTCGCCAGTCTTTCTCGTGCCGGTGGAGTGTGGGGATCTGGTGCGGCAGGTCTATGGTTGGGGTGGGCGCAATGTCGAGATGCATGTCCACCAGGTACGCGGTGCGTGTCTGCCGTTCTCGGGGGTGACACTGCCGTCTTTCATGCCGGAAACCGGGTAGCACCGCCGGCACGGGTGGGCATCCATTTGAAACGGATGCGGTCACGATATGCCGGGGATGAGTGCGGGAAGAGGAACCAGGATGAGCGAATCCAGTCAGGCGCGCGTGTTGCCCCCATGGGCCCCCGGGGCCGGGTTGATGTGCGTGATTGCGGCCGTCGGCTGGGGGTTGGCCGAGGTTGAGACGCGTGCGCTCGGGAATCCGCTCATCGAGGCACTCGTGCTGTCGCTGCTGATCGGTGTGTTGGTCCGCAACGTGATGGGTGATGGGAGCAAGACCTACACGGCTGGGGCATCGTTTGTTGCCAAGCATGTGCTTGAGACTGGCGTCGCCTTCATCGGGGTGAGCGTCTACATGCCGGACATCCTGAAGGCTGGCCCCGCCCTCCTGGCACTCGTGCTTGGCGGCGTGGCGGCTGGCATCGTGGTGAGTTTCTCGGTGGGGCGTGCCCTCGGGCTTGGTGTGCACCTGGCGGCGTTGGTCGCGATCGGGAACTCGATCTGCGGAAACTCGGCGATCGCTGCGCTCGCGCCGGTGATCGGGGCCGAGAAGAAGGACGTGGCAAGTGCGATCGGGCTGACGGCCGTGATCGGTGTGCTGCTGGTGCTTGGCTTGCCGATGCTGATCACGCCATTCCTGCTCTCGAACTACCAGTACGGCGTGCTGGCCGGGATGAGCGTCTATGCAGTCCCGCAAGTCGTGGCCGCGGCCTTTCCGGTCAGTGAACTTTCCGGGAATGTGGCGACGCTGGTGAAACTGACGCGCGTGCTATTGCTTGGCCCGGCGGTGGTCATCATTGGCCTGGCTTTCCGGGTGTGGGGCGCGCGGACCGGGGCGGCCTCGGCGAAACTCTCGACGTACGTGCCGTGGTTCGTGGCGGTCTTCCTGGTGCTGGCGGCGGTGCGAAGCCTGGACCTGATGCCAGTGATGTTCGTCGACCCGGCGAAGCAGATCAGCCGGTTGCTGACGATGCTGGCGATGGCCGGTCTCGGTTTCGGCGTGGATGTGAAGGCGGTGCGAACGGTTGGGCCTCGCGTGGGCGTGGCCGTGGTGATCTCCCTGCTGTTCCTTGCGAGTATCACGGTGGCGGCGCTGAAGTTTGGCGGGATTGACGGCTAGGAACGGCTTCACGGGGCGAGGCGGTCCGATACCGGAGCGGCATTCTGCCGGGCCCAATTCACCCGGATTGCAAGACCTTTCCTCATGGACTGAAGGTAATTGACAGCTTGCTCGAAGTGTGCATAAATGCAATTTGGGAGCAAAGGCTATGCCCAGCGAGTTGAGAGTTCGCGGGGGGTGGCGGTGGGTGTTTCTGGCGGTCGCACTGACCGCGGTGATCGCCGGAAGTGCGGTCGGTGGTTCAGGGTCCCATGCCAGTGAGGCATCGGGGGCGATTGCCGGCGAGGCGACGCTGGTCGATAACGCGTCCGGCCTCGACCGTGTGGTGGTCAGGGCCACCGGCCTGTCTGCCCCAGCTACCGGACAAGTCCTTCGCGTGTGGCTTCTCGGCGACGACGGTACGTCCGGGCGCTACCTTGGCGACGTCATCCCCGACGCGACGGGCGCCGTGGCATTCACATGGGATCAACCGGCGGGCGAGAACCTGCTCGCGCAGTATTCGCAAGTAACGATCTCACTGGAAAGTGGGGTGGCCGGCGTGAAGCCGGCAGGCACCGCCGTGCGTACCGGCAAGCTGGACGCTGCTTCGCTTTCGCAGGTGCGACGCCTGCTTAGTCGCTGGCCGGATTCGCGCTACGGGGTGGCAACGGTGCCGGGCTTGCGTCGGCAGGCGCAGATCGCGCGGTATCAGGCGTGGGTGCTGCGCGAGGCGGCGGTGAACGGCGACTGGGACACGGCGCGGCGCAAGGCGGAGCAGCTGGTGAACCTCGTCGAGGGTCGCCGTGGGCAGTTCTACGGTGACCATAACGGCGACGGGCGGATTGAGGACCCCGGTGATGGCACCGGCTTCCTGCCGTACTGCTGGGGCGCGCTGACCCAAACACAGTTCGTCTATGCGACTGCCTCCGACGAGGCGTACGCGTCGCAGGCGCAGGCAGTGCAGACGCCAGTGACCTTCGCGATGACATCGGCTGGGTTCGTACGTGACGTTGGTCTTGAGTTGGCGCGCAGCAAGGACCCCTACACAATCCGCGACTTGGCGGGGCACCTCGTGACCGCGGCGAGTTACCTCCTGGCGGCGACCGACCCTGTGGGCGAGCCGGACTTGATAGCCATCCTTGATGACCGGGAGATGACATCGGTGACGGCACGGGCGCAGGCCCTTGTGCGGATTGACCTGGTGGAGGTGTCACGATGATGCGGCGACCTGCCTCCAGAGGACGGGTGCGTCGTCGCCCGGTGCCAATCATGGTCTTCGTGGTGGCCGCTTTGGCGGCTCTCCTCTTGCCGTCGGTGCGACCGGATCCGGTCGATGCGCAAGCCACCTTGAACTCTCAGGCAACGCTGACGGTGTTGACGTCGCCGGTCGAGGTCCAACGTGCCTCTGGCAACCGTGAGACGGCGTCATCGGGCTTCACGCTTGTGGTGGGTGACCGGGTGTTTACCGGTTCGGGCGGGACGGCGAAACTCACTTTCTTCCAAGGGACGGAGGTGGACATCGCGCCTGAGACCGAGCTGATGGTGCAGGAGATGACACAACGCCAAAGCGGCGCGTCGACGGTGAGTTTCGGCCAGGCGGTCGGGTCGACCGTCGCAAAGGTGGCAAGTCTTTTCAATCCCGCATCGCGAGTGCAAGTGTCGACGCAGTCGGCCGTCGCGGTGATCCGGGGAACCGAGGTTGAGACGACCGTCACCAAGGAAAAAGTTCAGGTATTTCGCAGCAACACGGGAAGCTTCGACGTCATCGCCGGTGGGCAGACCCAACGGGTGAAGGACGGTGAGGTGACCGTGGTGCCCCCGCCGCCCCCGCCTCCGGCATCCGCGCCGACGACGCGTGATTCGCAGTCGGTAGGCAACGCGCAGGCGGCGGATCCGAGTGGCACGGATCGTGCGCCGTTGCCTCCGGTCCCAGTGGCGGAGATTGGCAAGCTTTTCGAAAAGGTGGGCGAAATCACGGCGAAGGACGGGCCGAGGGTGGTGGCGACGCCGCCCGTCGCGGCGCGTGACCTGATCGACGTGGCCCAAGGGAAGCCGGTAGTCTTGCGCCCGTTGGGTGAGCTGGCACCAACCCCGATACCCACCTCGCCACCTGCAACGCCACCACCGCCACCGCCGGGTGCGACACCCAGTCCAGTGAAACAACCCACGCCGGTGCCACAGGCAACGACAGTTCCACAGCAGTCGTCTGGTGGTGGGTCGACCGCGCAAGCGCCCACGCCGGCGTGCCCGACCGAGATCAACACGGCTACCCCGACGTCATCGCAGACCCGGTTCAAGGGAAATCTTCAGGATGCTTCGGGCAACCCGGTTGCAGGTGCCTGCGTCACCGCCGCCAACTACACCGGCGAGATGAAAGCTTCTGCAATTTCCGACGCATCCGGCACCTTCCGGATCATCGTCTCGTCGCCGCCCACGTCAGGTGCATCGGGCACGTTCCTCCTGACTGCTGATGTCGATGGTTACACCCAGTCGGCGGTGCCTTCCCGCCTTGCGGTACTCGGGCAGACCAGTTTGGACAACGTCACCGTACTCGCCGACGATGTGACGATTGTTGGTGCGATCACCAGTGGCGCATCGACGACGTCCGTGGGCGGCGTGATTGCGTCCTTGGTGGTAGAGGTGCCGACGCCGACTGGCTATACCGGCCGCACGGCGCAAGTCCGCGTCGCCCAAGCGACGTCCGGCGCCAGTGGCTATCAGCTGCGCGCCGCGTCTGGCGGGTCGTCCGGGTACGCATACTTGCTGGCAGAACAGTCGAATGCGTCGCCGTATGCGTACCGTGCCTCCGCCGCGCCCGTGCCGTCACTTTCCACTGGTTCAACGGCGTCGGCCGCCCTGGTACTGCCGACCCTTGAAGTGTCGTCGACCTTGACGTGTGACCAACATGGGGCGCCATGTTCGATCACGGTTTCAGGTGCCGGTTGGTCGGCGAACTCCAACGATTACGTGGGGATCTACGCCAAAGACGCGGCCGGCATCATCCGCTCATTCGGTAGCGTCCCTGTATCGAACGGCACGCTCTCCCCCCAGAAGTTTGTCGCGCAGGAACCGACGTGGCCGACTGGCCAGTACACGGTGTTTGCATCGCAAGGGACTGGGGCAAGTCAGCGGTATGTCGCGCTGTCAGAACCGTTTGCCGTATCTGCCGGCACGATGGCCTCGTCGTGCCCGGTGACCGATGGTTCGGCGACGCCGAGTGGTTCGCAAGTCAAGGTCACTGGTTCGGTCACGCATGCGTCGGCGGGTGTCCCGAACGCGTGCGTGAAGGTTGGGCTAGCCAACGGCCCGGAATCAAGCGCCGGCTATGCCAAGACTGACGCGAACGGGAACTATGCGGTTCTCCTGACTGGCGCTTCAGGCGACTACTACGTCGTCGTGACGAAGCCCGGATACACGCCATTGTCCGTTCCGTATGTCACCCTCACCGCCGGACAACAGGCGTCTGCAAGTCCAATCTCATTGGGTCTCAATGACGCGACGATCACCGGTCGGGTCACGACGGGTGGAACCACGACCGGCGTCTCGGCAGGCACGAAGGTGGGAATCGCTGTGTCCGTGACCGGGGGCAACTCTCCATCAGGCATCGCCTTTGTGGCGACAGCAACTCCTGGCAGTGATGGGTCGTACTCCTTCGGCCTCGTTCATGCCGCGAGTGGCACCTACCGCCTCAGTGTGTACCAAGTCAATGCTGATGGCTACTCGATGCGGGGATACGAAGGTCCCGCCGGAGATGTCAATGGAACAGTGACGCGAAACGTTACGTTGCCAACCCTTTCGGTTTCCGGCAGTTGCACTGCCGGTGCGACAACGTGTCCGATCACCGCGTCGGGTGCCGGGTGGTTTGCAGGTAGTCCGGTATCCGTGAGAGCAACAAGTTCGACGGACACCATCGAGTTCTCATCTCTCACGCCGGGAAGCAACGGCTCGTTCTCGTCGCAGGCTTTGCAGGGATCCATCTACGGGCAGGCCCCGGTACCTGCGGGAGGCTACTCGGTCAATGCCGACCAGACTGGTCCGGGCGGTGAATCAGTCATCGTGGCGTTGGGTCAATCGTCGTACGCTGCATCGTCACTTCGAGTGCAATCAGTCGCCCCATCCCCGTCTCCCACACTGGCACCTGTTGTGCCCACGGCAACCGTGACAGCTCCATCCTCGTCTGCGGTGTCGTCACCGACAATGGTGAGTGTTGCCACGGACGTCGCCACGGCGCCGACACCGACGACAAGGCCCTGACACGCGATGGCCGGTTGCCCGCACATCCTCGTTGGGGCGCGGGCAACCGGCCATCGGCGTGGCGTGCCAAGAGGAACGCCAGTTCAGGCGCAGGCTTCCTCCTGGCCGGTCCAGCGCCGGGGCTTCATGCCTGACGTGTCCTCAGCGAGGCGCAGGCGGGTCTTCTCCCAAAGCGCTGCCCAGTCGCGCCAGTCGTGCACCTCCGACGATGGGTCCTGGTGGCTGCGTGCGACGAACGACGGGAACCACGGTCGGCCGGTCGGTTGCCCGATCGGCTGGTAGCGCAGGTCGAACGACCACCGCACGCCGTCGGACTTGTTGCTGAGTGACGAGTGCATGGTCAGGCGGTGCATCACAAGAATGCTGCCCCGCTTCATTGGCACCGCGAATCCGCCTGCACCGCGGACTTCGTCGGGGATGCGGAGGTCGAACGCTTGGTCAGGCTTGGATGGGCAGTGCAACAACATCCCGCGCTTGTGGCTGCCGGGGACGACGCACAGGCATCCGTTCTCAACGGTGGCGTCGAGGACGGGGAACCAGACGGTGAGGATGTCGGTATCGTCGATCTCTGGCAAGGCGACCCCTTGGTCCTGGTGCCAGGCGACGGCGGCCATCATGGTGTTTCGCTTGGTCAGGTCGTCGCGAAGCATCGCCTCAGGGGGCTTGATGCGCACATGCTGGATCGGGTTGGAGAGGATCTCGCCGCCGATCAGGCGTTCGATGACGTCCAGAAGGCGCGGGTGCCGGATCAGGTCGAAGACGGCGGGGCCGGCGTGCATGGATGCCTCGAGGGGTTCGTCGGTGCGGAATGGCCCGCCCAGGCAGATGTCGAACGGGCGGTAGCCGGGGTTTCCGGCGTCGTTGAGGATGCGGGCGAACCGTTGCGTGAATGGCAGGTCGGCGTACGTCGACGCGATGGTGCCGTCGGCGGCCCACTGGGTGGCGACACGATCAAGTTTCGCCTCGTATTCGGCGACAACTGGGTCGAGATCACGGGTGGGATCGAAGACATCCTCGATGAGGAGGTAGCCCTCGTCGTGGAAGCGTTGGACGTCAACGCGCGGACCTGAGGCGATGACCATGAGGCGACCCTCCCTGTGGCGCCGTGTGCGTCGGCGCGCGTGGCCATCATAGCGCCGTGGGTTGCGGGTGGAAAGTTGCCTTAGACCCCTGCCCTGAGTGGCCGTCCGGTGACGCGTACAGTTGAGATGAGGGGTGGCGTTGCCGGGTCTGCGCGTTCGGCGACCCCGCGTGGGAGGGGGACAGTGTGGCGGGTGGTGGTTCGTGGCGCGGATGGGGTGTCGCCTTCGCGATGGTCCTGCTGTCGGCGGTGCCCCTGACGGCGGGCGCGGTTCGCCTCATGTCGCTGGCAAACGGCGTGGAGGCTACTCCGGAAAACGTGCGGTTTGTGTCGTCGCCGGTGGCAGTGGTTTTGCACGTCGTCGGCGCAATGGTTCTCATGGTGCCGGGTGCGTTTCAGTTCGTGCCCGGATTGCGCCGACGCGCGATGGGATGGCACCGCTGGATGGGACGCCTTGCTGTCGGCGCGGGTGTGGTGGTTGCCCTCTCCGGCCTGTGGATGGCGCAGTTCTACCGGTTGCCGATCCATGACGGTGCGCTGGTGTACGCATTCCGACTGCTGTTCGGCGCGGGAATGGCGTATGCGTTCGTGAAGGCGTTCGTCGCGGTGCGGCGTCGTGACATCGCCGGGCATCGGGCGTGGATGGTGCGGGGGTACGCCATCGGCCTCGGCGCAGGTACACAGGTCGTGACGCTTCTTGCGGGCGAGGTTGCCCTCGGGCCGCCGGACGCGATGGCACGGGGGTGGCTGATGGGCGGCGCGTGGGTGTTGAACGTCGCCGTTGCGGAATGGATTGTGCGCCGGTCGCGCAGCGGCTAGAACGGACTCGGACTGACCCCCAGGCCCTACCCCTCCCCAGTGTCGAGGGGTTTAGGGGGACACATAGCGTCGCGGGCTCAGTGGAAGGGGCGGACCTCAACGGGTGCGCGGCAGGCAATCGTGGCCTTGCGCCCCCACTCCAAGGCTTCCTCGTGGCTTGAGACGTCGAGGACCCAGAAGCCGGCCACGTGTTCGGCCCCTTTCATGTACGGCCCGTCGGTGACCGTCACGTGCCCGTCGCCATCTGCAGTCACAGACTTTGCAAGGGTGTACTTCTGCAGTCCGCCGACGAAGGTACGTACGCCCGCATCGACCATCGCATCGTTCAGTTCGTCGATGGCGCGATCCATTTCCGGGTCTTCGACGGCCATCGCGTCGAAGTCGTCAGGATGATGGATCGCGACCCAGTACTTGGCCATGGTGTTCTCCTTTCGGGTGTGACTGGCATGGGGATCATGGTGCCATCCGCCTCGCGCACACCGACCAATCGAGGCGGTGGCGAGGGCCAGGTTGGTCTGCCCACGCCTACAACGATTGTCTGCCAGCTAGAGTTCGAAGAGCGATCGCTGGATGGCGGCCGGGGGAGTGGCCGGTGCCTCGACCGGTGCGCCATCTGATGCGGTCGAGGTCTCGGGGATCTTCGGTATCTCCGCCGCGGGCCCCCCCGGCGGGGTGTTGCGGACGAGGCGCGCGAACTGCAAGGGTGTCGCCGGTTCCGGCCACGGGCGGGCGCCGAGGCGTTCGAGGGCACTGAGACCGGGTGACGGTTGCGGAGGGACGCGGACGTAGACGGGGACGTGGCGCAGTCGCCGGAGTTGCTCATCGGCGCCGGCCCAGGTGCCACCTTGCTTCATCCCGGTCGCGACGACAAGGGCGGTGTCTGACAGGGCATAGACGTACTTGTTCCGCTGCATCCGCAACGACGCGAAGAACCGTTGGCGCGGGTCATTCGGCGAGATGAGGACAAGGGTGCCGCTCTGTAAGTGGTCGCGGTAAGTGGCGTCGAGGACGTCGCGGTAGAGGGTGTCGGCCAGGACGCCGCAGGCGGTACCACCGGCATCGAGGGCACCGGCCATCGCCGTGATGTCGACACCGCGCGCGCCACCGGAAACGATCTGGCACCGCGAACGTGCGGCACGACGGCCCACCTCGGTGGTCCACACCAGGGTCTCCTCGTCGCAGTCGCGCGACCCGACGACCGCTAGTCCACCGGCCTCGAGAAGGTCAGGATTGCCACACCCGTAAAGAAGTGGCGGGGCGTCGTTGCCGAAGTGGGTGCGCAGTCGTGACGGATAGGCATTGTCGGTCACGCCGATGACCCAGATGCTGCGCGCGGACCACTGGTCGAGTGCCTGTGCCAGGCGGAAGCCCCGGCCGAGGAGGTCGCGCAATCGTGACGCGGGCACGAGGTCGTCGTAGGCGTCCACGAGAGGTGAGGCGTCCTTGCCAAGGAAGTCTCCGAGGGCATGGCCGGAGTTGGCGACCCGGTCCTGCACCTTGCGGAACTCGGCGGGTTTGAGGAGGGCGTCGGCGGGCGCCTTCGCGGTGGTGGTGAGGGGTGCGGTCAGGAGAAGGGTTGCCTGCGTATCTGGTGAGACGCCCGTGGTCACTCGTCGGAACCTGTCTGCGAGAGGGCGACTGGGAAGACCTCGCCGCTGCCAGATGATCGCAAAAGCCACGCGCCAACGGTGAAGGTCCATCGAGAGTCGACCATGTCGTCGACGAGGATGACCGGTCCGGCCTGCACGGCACTCTGGTTGACCTCGAGTGACCCGTCTAGGTTACGCACTTGCTGCGCACTATTGGACATGTGTTTTTGTTCGGGTCGGTCGGCAGTCTTGGTGATGGCGTCAAGACAGGGCAGTCCGAGGGCCGTGGCCAGGCGCCGGGCGAACGAGGGCACGAGGTCGGGGTGTCGCAGGGAGGGAATATAGGTGACCCAAGTTGGTGTCGGCGAGGGACGCCAATCCCGGATCATGCCGGCGCAGGCTTCCACCAGGTCGTTGCCGAACTCAACGGCTTCATACTTGCCCCGGCGGACGATGTCTCCCCAACCGGCGTCGCCCCAGAGGCTCAGGGCACGGCCTTCCTCGGCGCGGTACCTGTCGGGGATGTTGCCTCTAAGGCCCCAGGCGGGACTCGGCCCTGCCGGCCACTGGCGCCGTGGATCGATAGGCAGGTAGGTGCGTCGCAGGAACATCACGACTTCGCGGACGGTTGATCCGGCGACGGTTTCGGGCATCGGTGGCAGGCGTGGCGGTGGTACGTCGGATGCATCACCGTCGAGGGCATCGATGAGGAAGCGCATGTGGTCGCCAAACGGGAGGGTGGCGTAGACCTGCATCTGCGCCTGTTCGGCCTCGCGGATCTCGGTGATGCGCTTGACGCGGTCCCAGAACGCCTCTGGCATGGGGGCAGGCGAGAGGAAGTAGCGTGATCCTTCCTTTGCAATTGGCGACGGCGACTCGAGTCCCAACAACAGCAGCGCGTGGTTGATACGCCCGCGCCCGAGGTTCACGAGGCGTTCGAGATCGGGAATCGACGCGCCGCCGGTCGCGTTACGGAGGGCTTCGAGGATGGCTTCGACGTCCTTGCGCGCCGGGAAGGCGGCGTTGATGAACCACGTGGTGATATCCGTGTCGCCCCGGCCATGCATGAGGATGCCGTAGGCGTCGTCGAGGGCACGACCGGCGCGACCGACCTGCTGGTAGTAGGTGACGACCGATCCGGGCATCTGGAAGTGGACGACGAAACCGAGGTCCGGCTTGTTGAAGCCCATGCCGAGTGCGGAAGTGGCGACGAGGGCTTTG
>DDYL01000207.1 GCA_002347925.1 Chloroflexi bacterium UBA2235
CGCAGCCTACGTCGGCGCCGTCTGACTTCCCAACGGGCCTCCTGGAAGTGGGCGGCCCGTTGGCCTGACTTCACGGTGGCGGCCCGCGTCGATGCGCGCCGCAGGGCGTCACCCGACAGTGGCGGGTTGGTCACGATCTGGGTCACCGGCGATGACGAGTACGGCCACGTGTCGGGCAGGCCCACGTCGGCACCGACGCACCCATCCACCAAGAGCGTCCCCATCCCTCGGTGCGCGCCGGTATGCTGGCTCACCTGTTCATGCGCTTCGCCACTGGAGACATCCCGACATGAAGATCACCGACCTCACCGTGACCGACATCCCCCTCGGGCCCCGGTCAGAACCATTCTGGAACTCGATCATCCACACCGGTTCGCACGGCTTCGCCCGGGTGGAGGTGCATACCGATGCCGGTATCACTGGCATGACCCTCGGAGGCCTTTCGGGCGCGCACGCCTCCCGGTTGCGTTCACTGATCGTCGGTCAGGATCCCTTGTGCGCCGATGCCCTGTGGGAACGGATGTACGGGCACAACCGGAAACCGGTGGCAAAGGGTGACTACATCAACGCCATTGGTGTGGTTGACATTGCCCTGTGGGACCTGCGCGGACGCATCCTCGGACAACCGTGCTGGAAGCTGATGGGTGGGCACCGGCAACGGGTTCCGGTCTACGCTGCCGGCGGGTACTACGCCGAGGGGAAGGGCATCCCGGAACTGGTGGCGGAGATGACCGGGTTCCTGGATCACGGCTACCGTGCGGTCAAGATGAAGGTGGGGTGGGAGGGTGCCGGACTGCGCCACGATGCCGAACGGGTGCGGGCAGTGCGCGCGGCGATCGGACCAGACATCGACCTCATGGTGGACGTGAACAACGCGTGGGACGCCACCACCGCGCTGCGGTTCGCACGGTCGATCGAACGCGAGGAACCGTACTGGCTTGAGGAACCGACCCCTGCCGATGACTACCGCGGGCAGGCAATGCTTTGCGCATCGCTGGACATGCCGGTTGCGAGTGGCGAGAACGAGTTCACCCGGTGGGGCTTCCGCGACCTGATCGAGGCAAATGCAGTTGACATCGTCCAGGCGGACCCCCGGACGTGCGGGGGATTCACCGAGTGGCTGAAGATCGCGGCGATGGCCTCGGCGTACCACCTCCCCCTGGCCCCGCACGGCGGCCCGCACGTGGGTGCACACGCCGTCGGTGCGGTGCGGGGTGGCCTCATCGTCGAGAGTTACGTGCATAGCATCGAGACCCACCTGAACGAGTTCGTGGAACCGCCAGATATCAAGGACGGTTTCGTGACGCTGCCGGACCGCCCGGGTCTGGGACTGGTGTGGCACGAGGAGGCGATCGCACGGCGGTTGGGGTAGGGGGTGATGGGAGGTGAGTCACCGCCGCATCACCTCCCGTTGACGCGACCTCAGTCCTGAATGATGACCAAACGCGCCCATGACGGTGTCTCGGGTGGGTTCCCGTGGCGGCAGACCAGGCCGATGACCACCCGCATGCCATGGGGAGGGGTGGAAGGCCATGGTGTGTACCCGTCGGTGAGGACAATCACGACGTCGGGACGTGGAGTAAGGGTTGATGCCCCCTCGATGCCCCGGCGCATGTCGGTGCCACCGCCACCCTTCACCACGACCTGGTCGGCGTGGAAGACCTTGCGGCAGGCTTGCACGTGGGCATCGACCGACAGGACCGTGCATTGGCGGTTGGTTCCCGTCGCGTTCAGGATGCCGTTGATCTCGGCGAGGGCAGTGCCGAGATCGTAGCCCCACATGCTGCCACTGGTGTCAACGACGACGGCGACGTTCGGGACCGGTTGGCGCAGGGAAGGCAGGACGATGTCCGGGAACGCGGACTGGCGCCGGGATGGCCGTCGGTACCGGTAGTCGGACGCCCCCATCGCGTCGGCGGTGGCGTGACGCACGAGGGTGGCAAGTTCCTGGCGCCAGTCGACCTTCGGATCGGTGAGGTCACCGGCCCACCTTGCCAGGTGTCCCGGCACCGATCCGATCCCAAATGACCGGATCTGGTTGGCCACCGCTTGCCGGACGACCTGCGCATGGCCCGGAGACAGACCGGCGTGGACGGGATCATCCCCGGNNACCGAGGATCCGGTGCAGCTGCCGTGCCTTCGCCGGCATCAACCCTCTCACTATCCTGGGGGATGGCCAGGAAGTACTCCTCAGCGGTCAGGTTGTCGGGTTTGCCGAACTGTGCCGGCAGCACAGGCGTGCCGGGCAAGCGGATCTTCTCGCCAACGAGATCGTCGTTGATCTCGGCATCGGCTGCGAGGTTCCACCGGCGAGGATCATGAGTGATCCGTCCACGGTCGGCATGGTTGCGAAGCAGGTGGAGGATCTCGTGATAGAGCACACCGGCCGTCTCGGCGACCGACCAGTTGGCGACAACCGCCGGATCGTAGAAGAGACGCCATCCGGCATCGACGGCGACGGTGCCGAGGCCGGGACACGGGATCCTTGGCACAACCCAAAGCGCAGTGCCGAGGTACGGGTGGCTGAGGGCGAGGGAGAAGGCGGCGGCCAGCATCCGGGTCGCCGCTTCCGAGGGATCGATCGGCACCGTGGTGGTGGTCAGGGCTGTGCCAGTCATGACGGCAGTCCCGTGGTCGGCTTGCCATTCGACCCGACCGAGGCGATGATGCCGACGGCCTCGAAGATCGGGAAGAAGGCCTCGAAGTCCTTCGGGAGAGGCAACTTCGCCGACCGGATGGCGACAAGCGACTGCATCGCCGGTGTGGCAACGTCGGTGCCACCGGCCCGGGCCGCCGAACCCAGGACCTTCCAGGCGGCGCGCCACCGCGGCGCGGTCGGCCGGTCAATCACGGCTTGCGCGACCGCGGTCAGGACGGCCCACGAGATGTCGCCGCGATTGCTGTGCACATACGCGTCCGGATCGGCCAGGAGGACCTCCGGGTCGGGCAGGTCGGCGGCGGCAAGCCAGGCCAGGAACCCGGCCGCCGGCCCTTCACCCACGCACCCGGCGAGAAGGGATAGCGCCGAGGCAGGTTCATCACCCATCGCCGAGACGCGGGCAAGCAGGCGCGAGGCGAAGTCCCACGACCTGGGGGATGGCCACGCCTGGCCTTGCCGGGAAGCGGCCTTCGGCAGGGCGAAGAGTGAAGCCGGGTTTGACCGGATGTACGCCGCAACCTGCAGGCGCGCGCGTTGCCAGGCTGCGGCATCAACGGTCTGTCCGGCAAAGCCGAGTTCCGGTGCGGCGCCCCAATAGGTCGGGAAGGCATCGACCCAGGCGGTCGGGTCGACGGCGTAGGTGTGGTGGACGAACCGGTTCGCCAAGGGGGCGGCGAGGTCCCACCCGCCGGCAGCCTCGGACTGCGGGTTCGCCGCGGCAATCACGGTTACCCGTGCCGGGTCGAGTTCCAGATCGCCGAACGCGAGGTCCAGGACGGCACGCAGGAGGGCGGCCTGGACGGCTGGCGGAGCCGTGGTGAGTTCGTCCAGGAAGATGACACCGCCACGCCGGGCGGCCTCGATGGCGAAGCGCGGAGGCGCAAATGAGACCGCCGGAACCCCTTCGATGCCGGTGCCGGAGTGGTCACGCGAGACGACCGGCAGTCCACCGAAGTCCGCGGGTTCCCGGAGGCTGGCGATGATCGTCCAGCAGGGAAGGTTGCGTGAGGCGGCCCAGTGGCGGATGGCAGCGGACTTGCCGACACCGGGAGATCCCCAGATGAGGGTCGAGACACGGGCGGCGGACGCGTTGTCGAGGTGCGAGGCAAGGGTCATGGTCGCGCTCCTGTGCGGGTGGTCCGGCTGGATGGCCGGATGGCGGAGCGACGGATCGGTGCCGAATGGGCACGAAACGGGCCTGCTTGTGGGCAGGAGGTGCGACCTTGGTTCCCGGTCCGGGCGCATCATTCGGGCACCTTGCCGTCGCGGGCAGGTTGCCGGGCACCAGTTGGTGCCACTCGGGATGCTGTAGTTGCCTACGCGTGTATTATGACATGATCGTAGTCGGATGTCAATCGTCATTCCGTGAGGATCTGGCGTTACAAAAACAGATCG
>DDYL01000061.1:0-3522 GCA_002347925.1 Chloroflexi bacterium UBA2235
GCGGTGTGGATACTCGTGCCGGTCGCTGCCTTTGTGCTCACCGCCAAGCTCATCTATTCCCGTTACGTTGTCTTCGTCCTGATCAGCACATTGATCCCCACTGCCATCGGGGCCGCGCGCGCGGCGGTGTCTTGGCGCTCCCTGCTGCCGAACACCGGAGTCCCCGATCCGACGCGTCGCCTTGGCAACGTTCTACAAGCGTCCATCTGGTCGCTTTGGGCATGTTCCATCGTCGTCAGTTGCAGTACGTTCATCTGGCCCCTGATTAACGCTCCCGCCGAAGCGCCATGGATGAACGACCGGCGCTACATCACTGACCGGTTTCAATATATAGAAAGCAACTATGCAGGATACGGTCTTGCGGAGCTCCTGGCCTTCCTTGAGAAGTCCCGCTCGGAGCATCCGGAAACTGGGATTGTTGTCATCACCCGAACCGCGACAGGAATGCCAAGGGATGCGATTTTCGCGTACCTGAGAGACCATCCGGGCGTCACTTTGGGATACGTCGACGAGACGAGGGCGGTTGGCGACCGTCTTTCGACAGATCCGGACCGCGCGTCATTCCAGGCTGGGCGGGGCGCACCCATCTACTACGCGCTCACTGATGCCCCTGGGGGCGAACAGGAACGCCGGTTTGCAATGCTCAACCCGACTGCGCACTTGCTCCTCGATATTCCAAAGCCCGGGGATCACAGTAGGTTCAAGCTGTTCCAAATCAATTGGACTCCTCCAGCACCAGACAACGTCTTCAGTGGCACCACACCAGTGATAGACACGTCCATCCGTCTGGAAGGTTTCCGCCTCGACACTCCAAAGGTCCGCGCAGGTTCCGACGCACGCGTGGTCCTCTATTGGACCACCAAGCAGGGTCTCGCGAAGGACCTAACCGTCTTCGCGCACCTGATTTCGGGTGCGGCCCCCACCGGAGGCGTACGTGTTGCGCAGCGTGACAGCCGGCCCGGCAACGGCGCGCAGCCGACGACGGGGTGGCGTCCCGGCGACTTCATTGCCGACCGGTACGACATACGTGTGCCAATGGGAACGCCACCCGGAACGTATCGTCTGGTGGTCGGGATGTATGACTTGGGAACGATGGAGCGGATGGCAGCGACCACGGCTGACGGAAGCGGAGCAAGCTGGCCAACGGACGGAACCCGACCAAAATCGGGCGCCATCGACGGCGAGAACCGGGTGTATCTCGGCGATGTGACCGTCGAATGACAGCCTACCGAGCGCCTGAAAGAGTAGAGAATGGCGGGTGCGCCAACCTGACACACCCGCAGCTCACCGGCTAGAACCCTTGACGGGCCGGCTGGTCGTCATCGAGAACACTAAGACGCCGAACAATGCGCCACAGTGCGCGCTCAGGGTCCTTGATTACCAGGCACCCATGCGCAGTCAACACTTCCTCATACCGGGCAAGCACTTCCGTCGCGTGCTCTCGCCAAGCCTTCGCATCTTCAGGGCGTGACGCAGGTGCATGCCAGAGGAACACATGTGCGGCATCCCTCTGGTCGACTCGCGCACCATCGGCAGTTCCACGTTGCCATGCACTGAGCCCGGCAGCGCCCAACACCTCGATGACCTCACTGGTCATGAGCGGCACGCGCAATTCAGCGTCGATGATCGCCTGCTTGGCAGTTTCGAGGGCTTCACGGGCAGATATTTCATTTGCACGCGAGTTTTCAAGGCGAACGAGCGCAAGTTCGTATGCTCGTTCTGCCTGATGGCGTTCCTGGGATGCGCGGGTTGCAATCGCACGTGCCCGCTGGATCGCTGCTTGCAATGTTCCCGGTGCTGCTTCCAGAATCTCTTCAACGGTCATACTTCCGCCACCTTCCCGCCCGCATGCGTGTTCGCGACGCACGCGTCATGAGTGTACGCGATCACCATTGGCGACAACCACTAGCACGAATTCGTACAGGTCGTTGTATCCTGACCAACCGTGGTCTGCGGGAAACTCATGGGCGTGTTCTTCCGAGGCCCTCGAAAATGCGCGGTGAGGTATCAGGCCACTTCCTGATCCAATCCAGACCGCGGCAGTCGCCCAAGCGCGGTTACGCTGGCGCACTGCGGTCTCCTCGTGAAGGTCGACGCCCGAACGGCCTGACAGATGCACGGGCATACCCGGTCATGCGATACTCACGCAACTCATATCGGAGTAGCGTAAGTCCGTTCGCACGCGTGCCTTGAGGGCCAGATTTGTGCGGAGCGAGCGGGCAAAGGGAGGCATCGATAGTGATGGCGAGAACCCCGGACCACGAGTCGCGCACCAGTGGCAGCGTCGCGCGTGCCGAAATGGCGCCACGCACGAAGAAGCGTTCAAGTTTTGGCGCGATCGCCAGTGCGGTCATGCTGAGCATCTCCCTTGTTGGTTGCGGCATCGGCGGCGTGATGCTTGGCGAGGCCACCACGACAGAGGTGGTCAAGCACGCCCATTGGTCCTACGCCGGCAAGGACGGTCCTGACAGATGGGCAGAGCTGGACCCGCATTGGTCAGCGTGCTCAAACGGCCGCACTCAGTCGCCGATCGACATTGCGCCGGCAAAACTGCTGAAGGCTGAATGGCTGGAGGAACTTCGGTTTGCCTACAAGGACACCAAGAAACTTGAAGTCCTGAACAACGGGCACACCATCCAGGTCACCCCTGAACGTGGCAACTGGCTCAATTACAACAAGGTGTGGTACGAACTCAAGCAATGGCACTTCCATGCCCCCAGCGAGCACACGTTGGTAGGCATGAACACCGAAATGGAAGTGCACTTCGTCCACGCCGCCGATGCGAACCGTCTTGCAGTCATCGGGGTGATGCTCAAACTTGGCCCGGACAATGCATTCCTCGACCAGTTCTGGGATTCCATGCCGGCTGAAGAGGGCAAGAAGGCAGACTGGTCCGGCGGCTTCAGCATTCTTGATGCACTGCCAGACGATCGCACCTTCTACACGTACAAGGGCTCCCTCACAACGCCGCCGTGTTCGGAGACGGTCACGTGGCTCGTCATGAAGCAGCCGATGACGGTCTCGAAGTCCCAAGTCGAGAAGTTCAAGGCCATCGCACACGGAAACACCAACCGACCGGTCCAGCCTCTGTACGGCCGAGTGATCTCCGAGAGCGTCCCTGGTGGCCTCGATGGCGGTCACGGTGCAGCTGACTCGCACGGGGCAGCTCCCGCGGCCGGAGCCAAGCCGGGTGCCGCAGCAGACGCGCATGGTTCATCTCCCGCTGCGCCAGCTGCTGGAGCTATGCCAGCCTCCGGCGCCGACTCGCATGGGGCCGCTCCCGCCGGCGCCGACTCACATGGAGCAGCTCCCGCTGGGGCAGCGCCCGCAGCCGCTGGGGCTGCCGATTCTCACTCAGCTGCACCGGCTCCGGCTCCTGCAGCACCAGCAGCCCCGGCGGCGGCCAAGCACTAAACTGTTTGGTTACGGTCACTCGAGGCTGGCAGGATGTTTCACCATCCTGCCAGCCTCTTTTATTTGCCAATTGCAATGACCAGCACCACGCAGACCATCTGCATCAAG
>DDYL01000061.1:3605-5205 GCA_002347925.1 Chloroflexi bacterium UBA2235
TACTTGGCTGTGCAACCGGGGGAACTTCCAACGTCGGCATGGATAGCGACCCCGGTGAACCGGTAACGTCCTCGACCCGACCATGCACCGGCAGCGCACACTGTGGGGCCGGGGCAGTCACGCCACGCGAACTTGACAGGTCACTCTCTGGTCGATGGACTGTGCACTTCGTGAACAGCCGGGCTTGGTCCATCTCCAGCGACGGACCAAGTCGGACAGCAGCTGCTAGGCGGCCACCTCTAGCGAGGCGACGCCCCGAATCCGAGTGAAGACCGCAGGATGCTTGGCACCCTCATGATTGCCGTGCGACGGTCGCGAGAAGTTGCAATGAGATAGACCGTTCCAGTAATGAAGGACGCGATCATCACTGACTGGAACGCGGTCCGGTCTGTGGCAATCTGTGCACCCACCAGCTGGAAGAGGAAGAAGCCAAGCAACGCCCCAGCCTCGCGAATGCTCAGATCAAAGTTTGCAATCATGGCGAGTGCGAAGAGTGACAGCGCGCTAGTCAGAAGGAGCTCTTCCGTCTGGCGCACGTCAAGAGGCAAACCCGCCCCGGGGGTCGGGTTCATTGCGTAATGCTGTCCGATCCTGAAAATCACCCCGAGGGTTCCAACCAGTAGCGTCCACTGGTTCACTGTCGATGAAATCAAGGTTCGCAGTCCCGCCCCGGCAAGTCCGCGCCAGGCAAAAAGCAGCGCAACCAGGAACTCCGGAGCCTCGGATGCGAGAGGTGCCAACCATTGCACGAGGACGAACTCGTCGATACCAAGCGCCTTCCCGGTGCGTACCAGACCATCCGCAAAGTGATGCGCACTCAAGAAAATAACTGCGGTCGCGAACACGAACATCGCACCCATGACTGCGCGCCGGACGGATGGGGTCAATTTGCCGACCGTCGCCGCCGGACCAACCAGATGCGGATCTTCAGACGGCAGCCTTGACGTTGCCCATGCGTAGACGCAGAAGAGTGTCACGAGGAAACCTGCATCAAACAGGTCGATTTGTCCCTTGAACGGGATGACCAGCGAGTAGATCGAAGCTATTGCAAGGACCACCAGCTCCAGTGCCTGCTCCGCCGGCAGGGTGACAACCCCATTCACGACGGTTCCATCTTCCGTGGATTGCGCCGCGCTCCGGGAAAGCTTTGCGCGGCTACGCGTTCGCAACCACGCCACCAGGACCACTGCGCCCCACCCGAAACCGACGAGCAACCGATTGGAGCCGGTCATGTTTGCGACGGCGTACGGTGCCTGAGACGGATCACTCGCGGCGTTCCATGCAAAGACTGCGTCCACAGCGTATTCCGGAAGGACCGCAATTAGCGCGAGCAGCGCTAGGGCGAGCGCCTGGGATACATCCAATTGAAAGACTTCAGCTGCCCACGACAAAAGGAACGCCGCACCAACGATCCCGCTTCCCGTCATGATCGCGATAAGGATCGGAGGCCCGGAAACCACGTCGCCAAGAGCAAGATAAACGAACCAAGGCACCGCACACGCCATCGCCGCAACGATGAGCAACCAAGACTTCAGGTCGCCAGAATCCTGCGACGCATGATTACTGGAACTTGAAACCGCCGTCCGAACCGTCTTGGTCC
>DDYL01000173.1:0-3184 GCA_002347925.1 Chloroflexi bacterium UBA2235
GTTGCCGCCGCCTGTGCGGCGGTCGGTGCCGGAGCGGCCGGGGCCTTGGTTGGCTCGGCCTTGGCAGCCGCCGTTGGCGCCGCTGCCGGGGCATCGCCACCACAGGCAGCCAGGATCATCCCGGCGGCCGACGCACCGGCAACGGCCACCATGTGCCACGTGCGCCGTGTCAGACGTGACACCGACACTCCGCCCCCCATCGCCCCCGATTGATATGTGCTTCGCCCCGTGCCCCCACCACTGCTCTTGCCACCAACTCCTGCACCCACCGGCGCCGGACCACTACTTGCTTCGGACATGCCCCTCACTCCTCGCCTGCATGCGACCGGCGGATCGCCCTTTCGCACGGGCAACCCATGTCTTGGGATCACCCTTGCGCCATCCCGTGACGTCATGCCGGCCGCCGGAGACTATTGGCAAATGGCCCACACGTCAACCCTCCACGCCACCCTCGCAACAAGATATGCGGGTATCCGGTGAGGACTGGAACAACCCAAACCCGCTGCAATCACGGAACCCTCTGGATTGGAAACAGGCTCACGCGAATCCCGGGTAACCTGTCGCACATGGCCGTACCCAAGTACCAGGAGTTTCTCCTGCCGGTTCTGCAGTTTGCGGGGGGCGGTGATGAGCGGTCGAACCGCGACACCATCGAGGCGATGGCCGTGCGGTTCGCGATGTCCGCCCAAGACCGTGCCGAACGCCTTCCAAGTGGCCGTCAGGCGGTACTGGAAAACCGCGTATCGTGGGCGCAGACCTACCTAAAACAGGCCGGATTGATCGAACCCACACGCCGTGCCCACTTCCGGATCACTGACGCAGGCAAGGCCGTGCTTGCAAAGCCACCGGCCCACATTGACGTGGCGTTCCTGAATCAGTTCCCGGCATTTGCGGCGTTCAAGTCAAAGTCGACACCAACTTCGGATCTGGCGTCTACCCCAACGGTTCCATCGCCCATGGAAGTCGCCCCGGTCGCGACCCAGACGCCCGAGGAAGTCATGGCGGATGCCTCCAGGGACCTCCGCGCACATCTCGCCACCGAACTGCTTGAACATGTCATGCAGTGTTCACCGGCATTCTTCGAACGCCTTGTCGTCGACCTCCTGCGGGCAATGGGGTACGGCGGCGCATCGACTGCCTCCGGACGCGTGACCGGCAAGTCGGGTGACGGAGGCATTGACGGGATCATCACCGAGGACAAGCTTGGACTGGATGCGGTCTATCTCCAGGCAAAGCGGTGGTCGGGCAATGTCGGCAGGCCGACGGTCCAGGAGTTCGCCGGCGCAATGCAGGGCCACAAGGCCGACAAGGGTGTCATCATCACCACGTCCGAGTTCACCGCGGATGCCCGCGATTACGTGCGGACGATCAGCACGCGCATCGTCCTGATCGGTGGCAGGCAACTGGTCAATTTCATGATCGACCACGATGTTGGGGTGAGGATTGTCGAGACGCACGTGGTGCGCCGGATTGATGGTGACTACTTCGAAGGGAGCTGACCGGCAGCGAAGCGTCCATAAATCAGGTGGCAACGAGGTGATGCTCGGAGTCCGGCGCGGTGCTGGCCCTGGGCTCCCGATCGCCCCATTTTTGTACACGCTTCGCCCCACCACCCCTTTTCTTGTCTGCGCCTCCCTCCATCTTCCGCACGGTCCGTATGCGTACTCCCTGACACCCCAGTGCACGTGGGCTACCATCCCGGCATTGCCATGGACAAGGGTCCGAGGAGGGCGCAACGATCATGACCACCAACAACGGCACGGCCGATCACGGCACCACACATCGCCAGATTGACGCCGGGATCATGGATCCGTCGACTGATGGCGACCTGTTGCGTCACCACATCCTCGACTTCCGGCAGATGACGCAGTTTGCCGAGGCACCGTGGATCTTTGACCAGGCCGATGGCGTGCGACTGCGCGATACCGATGGCCACTGGTACATCGACGGCCTCTCGGGGGTCTTCGTGGCCAGTCTCGGGTACGGCAACACCAAGGTCATCGAGGCGATCGAACGGCAGTTGCGCACCCTGCATTTCGCGCCACCGTTGCACGGGACCTCCATCCCCGCCCTCGACCTTGCCTCGCGCCTGCGACGCCTCGCGCCGGAAGCGATGCAGGGCCGGCATGGCCCGGGAATCAAGATCCTTTCCGGAGGGTCCGAAGCGACCGAGGCCGCCCTGAAGCTTGCCCGACAGTACTGGAAGCAGGCCGGGCACCCGCGCAAGTACAAGGTGATTGCCCGCTACGGCGGGTACCACGGCGCCACCATGGGGTCCCTCTCGGCCACTGGCGGTTGGGAACGCAAGAGTGTCTTCGAACCCCTCGTGCCCGGGTTCCTGCACCACCATCAACCCCACACCTATATGGAAGCGTTCGCGCACCTTCCGGCAGACGAAGCCGCCGAGGCCGCCGGCCTGATGGCTGCCAACATGGTCGGCCGGATGATCGAGAACGAGGATCCCGAGACCGTCGCGGCGATCATCGTCGAACCGATGTCGATCAGTGCCGCCGGGTTTGTCGTGCCAATGGCGAGTTACTACCGTCGCCTGCGCGAACTCTGTGACAAGCACCACGTGCTGCTGATCTACGATGAAATCATCACCGGGTTCGGGCGCCTGGGCGAGTGGTTCGGGGCGAACTTCTACGGCGTGGCGCCAGACCTCCTCTGCTGTGGCAAGGGAATGGGCGGAGGCTACGTGCCGGTCAGCGCGGTGATCATCGCCGGGCACGTGTGGGAAGCCTTCCTTGGCGACCCCGCCGACCGGCGCGAGTTCCACCACGGCCACACCTTCGCGGGCAACCCGGTTGCCTCAGCTGCCGGGTGCGCCGCCATCGACGAGATGGAGGCGCGCGACCTGCCCGGCAACGCCAAGGCGCAGGGGGCGTACGTGCGCGGCCGGTTGCAAGCCCTGCAACGCGAGTTCCCGGATGTCATTTGCGATGTCCGTGGCGGTGGCCTGTTGCAAGGATTCGAGTTTGATCGGGTGCGCTACCCGAAGTCGACAAAGCCGGCCAAGAAGTTCGAGGCCATCGCGCGCAAGCACGGCTTCATTGCGCGGTGCGGGGACGAGTACGTGGCCTTTGCACCACCCTTGGTGATCGAACGCGCCGACCTCGACGAACTCCTGAACCGCGCAACCGACGTGTTGCACGAGATGGTGGGATAGGGAAACAGGCGCACC
>DDYL01000173.1:3318-10527 GCA_002347925.1 Chloroflexi bacterium UBA2235
GGCGCGCATCACGAGGTCCCACGTGTGGCACTCGAGTCGACCGGGCATCAAGGCATTCTTCGTGAGCGCCACGGCCAGGTCTCGCGACGGGCTATACATGGAGAGTGATCCCCCCAGACCGGTGTGTCCGAACGAATCGGGCCACGGCGACGGGATCACCACACCGCACTGCAGATGGGGTGACCCGCCGATGATGTACCCCAGACCCATGCGGCCAATCCATTCGACGGTCGCACCATCCGCGCCGAAGTAGGGCACCGTTGCACCGGCAATGGTTTCCGGCGTCAGGAGGCGCACTCCACCCAGTCCCGCCTCACGCATTGCCCCGTAGTGGCGCACGAAGTCCCGCGCATTGGCGATCATGCCCGCCGCCGGAATGCACCCGGCACGCATCGCCGGATGGTTGAAACCCGTCGCGGCACCTTGCAGGGAAACTCGTTCCTCAGCGGTGATCCCCGCGTGGCCCAGGGATGGCGATGGGTCACCGGCAACGTGCAGTGTGGCAATCCGGTCGGTCACCGACGGGTCATCGGGCACCCCGCAATGGAGGTCGTGAAGCCCGAGTGGCCCGGTCACTTCGGCACGCACGACATCGGCGAAGGCGTGGCCAGTCGCCTCCTCCACGACGCGACCGAGAAGCGTCCCGAAGGTCAGGCCGTGATAGCCCATTGATGCGCCCGGCGCCCAGTCGGGTACCGCTTCCTCGAGATTGTGCCCCGTGGCCTGCAGGCTTGGCATCGCCTCCGGGGACAGGTTCTTGAAGTCCTTCAGGCCGGCCCGGTGCGAAAGCGCATGGCGCACCGTGATGTTCCCCTTGCCGTGCGCCCCGAATGCCGGCCACCACCGGGCCAAGGGTTCATCGTAGGCCAGGACGCCCCGTTCCACCAACCGGTGCACGACCGTGGCGGTGACCCCTTTTGACATCGACCACACCGTGAAGAGGGTGTTGGCATCGACGGGACGGCCCGTCGCCGGATCGGCAATGCCCGCGAACGTGTCAACGACGACCTCGCCCTGGTGGATGGCGGCAACTTGCAGCCCGGTCTCGCCCAAGGTGGCGATCGCTTGGTGAAGGGCTTCGGTGACCGCGGTCTGTGCGTGCGGGTTCATTTGATGTACCTCTCGGGGTAGTGCCTCGGTGACATCCACCGGGACACCTCCGCCGAAGCGTACAGGAACCGCAAGACGCGTCCCGCGCATCCCCACCACCACCCCGCCTGACTTGTATGCGCCTCGCTAGGCAACGTGTGATCGGTGGCCGCCTAACCCTCAGGCCAGTGGTGGGTGCACGGGAACCGGTCTGCCTCAGTCCATGCCAATCGTGCGCCGAGGAACCTCGCGCCTGCAACAGCCTTCCAGGCTTCGAGGTGGACGACCGCATTCCGCAGGCGCGCACGGTGGGCCATCCACCGCGGACATCGTGGGGTGTTCAAGCCTCCGATCCCGAGACCGCCTGCGGGATTTCACGCGACCCAACGGGAACCACCCCCACCGCATCCACCGATGTCACGAACGCCCACCGGATCACCGTCCCCTGCCAGTGGGGGCAGCGGCGATACGAGGGGGCCACCACGTGCGCGGGATGCATCCGGGCGCGTCGAGGCACCCTGGCCGGTTCGCAATGTCATCGCACCGGAGGTGCCACCTCGGTTCGCAATCGGATGGATGGCCTTCGTTCCGTCCGTGCCTCCACCGATCTAGACGGCCGGTGGAAAAGCCAGAAGAGCAGCACGAAGGTCGGGATGAGCAGGGCCAAGCCGGCCACCAAGGCGAGAATGACTGGAATGAGGATTCCATCGGGGGCCGCCGATCCGGCCAGAGGGATCTGTCCGACGAGGATCCACCCGGCCTGCGAGGCTGCCCACCCGAGTACCACGAGGGTCACCTGGGCCCCTGCGAGGACGCGCGCCAACTGGAAACGGTCAGTCTCGAGTGCGACGATTGCCCCGATGGCAACCCCAGCCAACACGGCCTGCATAGCCCACGCCTGGTACGAACCGGCAAGCGTGGCCCACAAGTGGGGGGCGCCGGTGCGCGCCATGATCGCTGCCAAGACCGCGGTCCCGAAGAAGGCGTAACTTGCACGCACGGCCATCCGCCGGAAGTCGTTCCGCACCTCCGGGTCGTCCTCCTCTACCGTGAGGTAGGTCGCCGCGAGGAACGCGAAGAGCGACTGCAGCATCAGTCCGGTGGCCCACGGGAACGGTGTGAGCCATTCCGACACGAAGTCGGTCCTCACTGCCCCGCCTGGTCCAAGCGTGATGCGACCAGAGCTGATTGCCCCGAAGACGACGCCGAGAAGGATGGGGGTGACCGCGGAGGCCGCCCCGAACATCAGCCCCCATCGGCGCCATTCCGGGCGGTCCGGGCCATATGCACGGAAAACGAACGCCGATCCGCGCAGGGTGATGCCGGTGAGCATGAGCAGCATCGGCAGATGGAGGGCCGTCATGATCGCCGCGAAGGCTGTCGGGAACGCGACGAACATCAGGACAAGCACCACGAGCAACCAGACGTGGTTCGCCTCCCAGATCGGCCCGATGGCACGCGCGATCGAACGGCGTTGTGCACCCGCGCGGGGGCCAGTGGCAAGCAAGTCCAAGACACCACCGCCGAAATCAGCGCCGCCTGTCAGGGTGTAGGCAAGCATGGCAACGACGATGACGACGGCAACGATGTTGCCCGGCGCCAGGAGAGCGAGGAAGTCAGGCGATGGCATGGCGACCCTCCACCAGTTCGGCCAACGCTGCCGATGGCGCACCTGCGCGCGTTGCGTCCGCGAGTTCAGCGGTGCTTGGGCTTTCCATTACGTGGTAGCGAAGCAGCGTGGCCACCACAACTCCAAGCAGTGCATACAGCCCGATGTACAGGATCAGCGGCCACACCAGACCCGGCATCGGTGTGACCGCCTCGGCCGTCCGCAGCATCCCGTTGGCAATCCATGGCTGTCGCCCGACTTCGGTTACCGTCCAACCCGCTTCCACAGCGATGAACCCGAGTGGGCTTGCCCACACCAGGGTTGTCAGGAACCACGGGCGCGACCACGGCGCGATTCCCCGCACGAGGAACCAGATTCCGGTGAGACCGATCACCAGCATCGCAAGACCGGCAGCCACCATGATCTGGAAGGCAGCATGGGGTACCGCCACGGGCGGGCGACGGTCGGCGGGGATGTCGTTCAGGCCGATCACAGTGGCGGACGTATCGCCGTGTGCCAAGAAGCTCAGTACAGCGGGGATCTCGATTGCACCAATGTTCCGCGAGGATGCCTCATCCGGGAGACCCCCGAGGATGAGTGGGGCATACGGGCCGGTCTCCCAATGGGCTTCCATGGCGGCGAACTTCGCGGGCTGCCACGATGCCACGTGCTTGGCGGAGAAGTCCCCGGAGAACGGGAGTGCGATGGCCGCGATTCCCCCGACGACGAGTGCGTGTCGGATCGCATTCTGGTGGAAGGCATTCCCGAGGTCACGTCGAAGCATCCACGCATGGATGCCGGCAACGCCGAATCCGACGGCCCCAAAGGCTGCCAGGAGGGCATGGATCGCCTGCTCCGCGAAGGCCGGCGAGAACATGGCCTCGAACGGCCGGACCTCCACCACCTTGGCGCCCAGGAGTGTCGCACCGGCAGGCCAGTCCGACATCGTCCGGATCGAGGTGGCTACCCCGCCGATCATCACGTCGAAGCCCTGGGGGGTGTTCATCCATGCGTTCGCGCCGGTGACGAGGAAGCCGCTCAGGCTGCCGAACATCGCCACCAACATCCCCGCGCCCACGTGCAACTTCGGGGGAATCCGGTCCCAACCGTACAAGTAGATCCCCAGGAAGATGCCCTCGAAGAAGAATGCGAATCCCTCGAAGGAGAATGGCATCCCGATCACTGGCCCCGCCTGCTTCATGAACTCCGGCCACAACAGGCCAAGCTCGAACGACAGCGCCGTTCCGGAGACCGCGCCGACGGCAAAGAGGATGGCGGTCCCCTTCGCCCACCGGCGTGCGAGGACATAGTCGGCCGGATCGCGGCGCGCAAGCCAGCGTCGTTCGGCAAGCACCATGAGCACTGGCATGGCCATGCCAGACAAGGCAAAGAGGATGTGGAAGCCGAGTGAGAACGCCATCAGCGACCGTGCGGCGAACAGGTCCGTCATTGAGCCAACGCTCCTTGCAACTGTGCCTTCGGGGGCCACTCCTTGCCGGAGGTTCCGCGCCGGTAGGTACAGGCACCGGATCGCCATTGACCCGACGCCTGACTGGATGGTGCCACCGCTGCCGGGAGGCCGGCATCGGGGTATTACCTGACCAGGATGGATTGGCAGAGGAACCGACCGCGCCGCTGTCGTTCCCGTGGACATTCGGCCGGCAGACACCCCCGGCACTGATTGACGTACGCTTCGACCAGTCAGGATCATGCGCCATCAAGTCATGACCAACCAGACGTGGCGCCTCGCACTGGCCGCCAGTGCGTTCCTGTCCGTCGCCGTAGCGGTGGCGTGGGATGCATCCGGGCGTATCGAGGCACTCTGGCCGGTTCGCAATGTCATCGCGCATGACGTCGCGGGCATCCTCACCGCTGTCGTTCCGGCGGACATTCGGCCGACTGACACCGGGTCCCTGCGCGGCACCGTCCACGACGATGGTGGACGTCCAGTCCCGCGTGCAACCGTCCTCGTGGCCATGCCCGACGGATCGGTCACCGAGGCCCGGACCCTTGCCGACGGCACCTGGACCCTGACTGGCATTCCCGTTGGCAGGCATCCGGTCTGGATCGGTGCCCCCGGGTTCGCACCGGTCACCATGATCCATCGTGCGGATGCGGGACTCACCGGACGCCTGCGCGCATGGTTCGAACCCGGTATCGACGTCGCAAGCGGGACAGTTGCTGCCGGGACACGCGTCGACGTGGTTCTCACCACGGAAACCCCGCCGATACCCGTCCCGGACACACCCGAAACCGTCACGGATGCCACCGAGGCCACGCTTTCGTGCGAACGGCCCGTCGCATCCACCGCCCGTCGGTCCGACGTCACGATCCCCCAAATGGGTGTGCCATCCGGGGAGATCTTCCGGTACCGCACCGACGGCGCCACCGACGCATCGCAACCCGTCGTGCGACGCCCCCTCCTGGTGGTCTACCCCGGCCCGGCATCGCAGTGGGAATGTGCGTCGATACCCTTGGCGTCGGCCGGATTCGAGGTGATTGCCTACGGTCCGCCGTACACGTTCGCCATCGAACGCGAGATCCGGATCCTGCGCCTCCTGCTTGCCTCGCTTGGCACGGGCGATCCGGCCGGGCGCAGTGCGGAACCACGACCGATGCAATCGCGCCCGGCAATCCTGGCCGGCAGTTACAGCGCCATCCATGCCCTGCGGGTGGTGCAGGACACCGGCGCGGGCACCATCGGTGCGGTTGTCCTGATGGGACCTCCCGTCGACCTCCTGGACCTGCGCCACCGGTTGGAGACTGGCGACTACCGGCCACCATTCGGTCTCGACCGCGCCCTGATCGCCCTTGGCATGCCTGACCGTGAGGTGGCGAGACACGCCCGCTACTCGGCGCGGTTCCACGTCACGGCGGCGCATCCGCCTACGTTGGTAATCCATAGCCGGTCCGATGATGTCGTGCCGGTGGCACAGGGGGAGGCCTACCTGTCCGCCCTGCGCGATGCCGGGGTGGCTGCCGAGGGCATGATCCTGGACGGTGGGGGCCACTATCTCCTTTCGACCGGCGGTGGCGAAGCCGATGCCATCCTCGCGCGCACCGTCACATTCCTGATGACGCATCCCTGACTGGTGCGGGGTGGCACGTTCCCGCCTGGTCCGCGGGCATGGCTGCCGGGATCTGCCCGGGACGTGCCCGCTCACGATTTGCCTGCGGGTGGCGTATCCCAAGTAGACGGGGAGATGAAGCCCAGACACGTCACTGTTGGCGCGTGTCACAAGTGCCGAGTTCGCCGACCTTTGTGAAGGGGTGGCAGACACGTGCACCACGGGAGGGAACGATGATCGAACGCGACGCGCGAGGCCGGCCGGTTGGCCCTCCCCCCGAGTGGTGGCGGGCGTCACTGGCATGGCGCGAGGAGATGGCGCAACGCGAGTTCGAGACGCGGGTGCGTCGCGCATACCAGTCTGCCGGTCGCCGATGCGTGTGCGACGGTCCCTGGATCCGGTACCGCCCGGTCAGGTGTCGCCGGTGCCCCCTGCGCGGCGTGATCAACTCCCCCGACGACGTACCGTGACCACACCCCCCTTCCCCTACCCCCTCACCGGCAACGGCCCACTGAACCGCGCCGACGGGTCACCGCAGAACGGATCGACTGGCGATACGCCTTCCCATGCCTCCTGCCCGAGGAGTTTCCGTGCCACCGCGCGTTGCCAGGGCGCCTGCACCGTGTAGGCATTGACGTACGTCCCCAGTTGCGGTGCGTCGTTCAGCAGATACGGTTGCCCGAACGACACCATCACCGTCGGGATCTCCGCCCAGAACCGGATCATCGATCCCCGGAACCCGCCACCGTGCAACCGGCCCCAGTCGATACCGTGCCCGGTTGCGGCGATGGTCGCCTCGCCACCCAGGAGGTAGATGATCAGGTCGGTGTCGGCCGGTGTCGGGAGTGACGCCTGGTCGTACTCGCGCACGTCAAAGCCTGCCTCGCGCAGGACACCAAGGAACGGTTCGTACGACCGCCGGGGCATGATGGGCATGAGCGGTTCCGGGTAGTCGCCGATCACGACCACCCGCGGGTAGCGTGCCGGTTGCAGAGGCAGCAACCCCTCCTGCTGTTTCACGAGGGTCACCGACCGGCGCGCAATCGTCTCGGATTTCGCCACGTGCGCCGGACTGGCGAGGGTGGCGCGCGCCTCGTCAAGGGTCGCGATCCGTTCCGACACCGGCCTGCGGTGCAACCCAAGCGCCGCCTTGAGTGCCAGGACGCGCAGGCAGGCCTCCTCCAGGCGGGCTTCCGAAAGGCGACCGGTGCGCAGGCCCTCTTCCATGAGACGGGCATCCACGCCCTCGACCGGGAAGAGGAAGACATCGCACCCGGCCTCGATGGCCAGTGGAACCGCGGTCGCCCGGTCGGCCCACCCGGTCAGGCCGGCCATCGGGGTCGCATCGCTCACCACAAGGCCATTGAAGCCGAGATGCCCGCGCAACAGGTCGGTCGTCAGGCGTCGCGACAGCGAGGCGGGTTCGTACAACCAACGGTCGGA
>DDYL01000173.1:10559-11311 GCA_002347925.1 Chloroflexi bacterium UBA2235
ACCGTCAGCACGCCCGCCTCGATGGTCTTGCGGAAGGCGTGGCCGGACAGGGTCTCCCATTCCTCAAAGGCGAGTGGGTTGATCGAAGTCAGCAGGTGCTGGTCACGTTCGTCGAAACCGTCACCCGGCCAGTGCTTCACCGAGGCCGCGACCCCGGACGCCTGCAACGCACGCACGTACGCCACCGCGTGCGACACCACTGTCTCGAGATCGGATCCATATGAGCGGGTGCCAACGGCGGCGGCACGGAAGCGTGCATTGATATCCACGACCGGTGTGAATGACCAGTTGAAGCCCAGCACACGCGCCTCGGAGGCGAGCATGGTGGCGATCTCTGCGGTCAGGTCCGGGTCCCCGCAGGCTGCCATCGCCAACTGGTTTGGCACCGGAACCATGAAGGGGAAGGACATCGGCCCGCCCTCCAGGTCGCCGGAGACAAGCGGAGGGATCTCCGACTCCTCGAGGGCGATGCGGGTTGCCTCGAGGCCTTGGGCGAGATTCGGCCCCATGAAACGGTGGATACCGCCCGGCCTTGTCGCCATGATGGACCGCACCGTGCCGGGGTCATCGCCGAAGGTGGCGTACAGCATCAGTTGCCCGATGCGGTCGGTAGTGGAGAGACCGGCGAGGGTCCGCCGCACCCATGCAATGTCGTCCGGTGCGAGGTTGAATGGTGCCCGGGACAGTGAGGCAAGGGTGTCGGGCGCGGTAGCGGACATGTGTGGATCTCCTTGCACATGACGATACCTGAC
>DDYL01000070.1 GCA_002347925.1 Chloroflexi bacterium UBA2235
CCGGTCATGCGCGCCGCGATTTCGGCATCTGAAACCGAGATGTCCATCGTTCGTGCCTTGAGATCGATCGTGACGATATCGCCGTCATGGATGGCCGCAATGGGGCCGCCGAGGGCTGCTTCGGGTGACACATGGCCAACCATGAACCCGTGGGTGCCTCCGCTGAAGCGTCCGTCGGTTATCAAGCTGACCGACGAACTGAGGCCGGCACCGTTGATCGCGCCAGTGACGCTGAGCATCTCGCGCATCCCCGGACCGCCCCGCGGCCCTTCGTAGCGGATCACAACCACATCCCCGGGGTGGACCTTCCCTCCGGTCACCGCAGCCATGGCCTCTTCTTCTCGTTCGAACACCCGCGCCGGTCCCTGATGGAATGTCCGGTCGTAGCCAGCGACCTTGATCACGGCACCTTCGGGGGCAATGTTGCCCTTGAGGATGACGATGCCCCCGGTCTCCTTGAGTGGCTTGTCCACGGTGACCACGACTTCCTGGCCGGGTGTCTCGATGGCCTTGGCCGCCTCTTCAGCGAGAGTGTGGCCGGTCACCGTTATGCAGGAACCGTCGAGTTTGCCTCCCTCAATCAGCCTTTTGGCGACGAACTGGATCCCGCCAGCGTCGTCGAGGTCGACTGCAACGAAGCGCCCACCTGGCTTGAGGTCGCAGATGAGTGGTGTCCGGTGACTGATCTCGTTGAACTCTTCAAGGGTCAAGTCGATGCCGGCTTCGTGGGCCATGGCTGGCAAGTGGAGTGCCGCATTGGTTGATCCGCCGGATGCACAGACGCCGGCGATGGCGTTCTCGAAGGCGGCCTTGGTGGCAATGTCGCGCGGGCGCACGCCACGGCGGAGGACGTCCATGACGAGGTGGCCGGCATCTACGCCCACTTGGTTCTTGCGCTTGTCCACGGCGGGCACGCTCCCGCTGCCAAGGGGGGCGAGCCCGAGGAATTCAAGGGCCATCGCCATCGTGTTCGCGGTGTACTGGCCTCCACACGCGCCAGCGCCCGGGATTGCGCAGTTCTCGATCTCGTCGAGGTCGGCGTCGGACATCTTGCCTGCTGAATGGGCACCGACGGCTTCGAACAAGTCGATGATCGTGACATCCTTGCCTCTGAATCGCCCTGGTTTGATTGGGCCGCCGTAGAGCAACACCCCAGGAATGTTCAGCCGCAGGAGTGCCATCGCACCGGCGGGAATCGTCTTGTCGCATCCCACAAGGATGATGAGGGCGTCAAACATGTGCCCGCGCGCAACGAGTTCAATGGAATCTGCGATGACCTCCCGCGAGACGAGGGACGCCTTCATGCCCTCAGTCCCCATGGTGACCCCATCGCTGATGGCGATGGTATTCAGTTCCATTGGCGTACCACCGGCGTCGCGGATGCCCTTCTTGACCTGCTCGGCAAGGGCGCGAAGGCCCCAATTGCAAGGCATTGTTTCAATCCACGAGTGAGCCACGCCGACGATTGGCCGACTCAGGTCTTCGTTGGTGAAACCGATTGCGTGCAGCATTGCCCGGGCGGCAATGCGGTCTCGCCCGTCAAGTTGTATGCGGCTCTGATGACGTGGATCGGTAACCAGGTCAAGAGGTGCTTTGGCGTCGCCGGTCGTTGGCGCGGTTCCCATGGTCGGGGTCTCCTTGCGATGTTTGGCCCGGCGTCGATTCCGGCGTTCGCGATTCTACGGTGCGGGTCTGCGCTTCGCGAACGGCAGGCGCAAGAAGTCTCCGCTGCGCGCTTCTGGCAGGTTCCGGCTCCCAAGACCAAGCTGAGCGACCGTTTCGGAGGCTGACGAGCAGGCGTCCTTGGCGGCGCCGGAGGGCGCGGAGCACGGTCACTACCTGTTCCGGGCTTATCTTGAGGAGGGTTGCCATTTCCTCAAGGGTTGACGGATGGATCTTCAGTGCCTCGCGAAGGTTGCGGACAAGCCGACGGACGTCAGAAGAACCGTGCGCGGACCCGTCAGTCGGGCGCACAGGAGCGGTACCCGACCCCTCGGACCGTCTCGATGATCTTTGGGTTTCCAGGGTCTTCCTCGAGTTTTTCACGGAGCCAGCGGATGTGCACGTCAACCGTGCGCATGTCCCCGGAGAATTCACTGCCCCAGGCCCGTGCCAACAGGTGATCCCGCGTAAAGACTTGCCCAGGATGCCGCAACAGGCAAGCCAGGAGGTCGAATTCGCGAGGCTTGAGCGCAACGTTACTCCCGTTTCTCGTCACGCGCCGTTGTGCAGGATCAAGCGTGATGGTGCCGAGCGAGATTGGACGTTGGGCCGACGCCTCGTCACTGCGGCTGTGGCTTCTCCTGAGCATCGCCTTGACGCGTGCGACGAGTTCGCGCATGGAAAACGGTTTCGTCAGGTAATCGTCGGCGCCGATCTCAAGACCGACGACGCGGTCAACCTCTTCGGTGCGCGCGGTCAACATGATGATTGGAATGTTTTGCAGCAGCGCCGATGGCGAACTCCTGATTGCGCGGCACACGTCCAGGCCGGTCAGCCGTGGAAGCATCACGTCGAGGACGATCAGGTCTGGCGTGTCACGTCGTGCAGTTTCAAGGCCGGTTTGCCCGTCGGTGGCAGTGACAACCTCATAGCCCTCTTTGCGAAGGCTGTAGCTGACACTCGTGATGATCGCGGGTTCGTCTTCGATGACGAGGATTTTCGATCCCATGTGATGTATGGTACCGACCATTGAAGCGCCCCCGATATCGGGGAGTTCTTGCGCTGCCTGACCGGGTGGTGATCTCCAATCGTAACTGTGTGATCATGGCGCTGTTACATTGTCCCCATAAGATGTGATCATCGGGTAATCCCGTGCCCCCGTTCCGGTTCGTTTGAAACGGTATCTGACGTGTTCAGTCTGCCTTCGGAGTACCTGTGATGGCACTTGAGACCGAAATCCGTAAGGCCTATCGCCTTCAGCTTGCCCAGCTTGGTGATGAAGTCCTGACCATGGGGAGCATGGTCGACAAGGCTCTCGAGCGTTCGATGGATGCCTTGGCGAGGCGGGATGTGGATCTTGCCAGGCAAGTCGTGGCTGACGATTCATTTATAAATGCCAAGCGCATGGGAATTGAAGAAGGCGCCGTCATTCTGCTGGCTACCCAACAGCCAATGGCGTCTGACCTCCGGTTCATTACCAGTGTCGAGCATATTGCGACCGACCTTGAGCGGATGGGTGACCACGCCCGCAGTATTTCACGCCTCTGCGTGAAACTGTGCGCCGAACCTCCGATGCGGACCGTCAACGAATTTCCGCGCATGATCGCGTCGTGCCGTGAAAGGCTGCGGCTGGCTCTCGATGCGTTCATCGAACGCGACGCAGAGAAGGCGCTCGCCTGTGCGAGGCAGGATGTCGAAGTCGACCAGTTGCAGGATGATGTCTACGACCTGATGCTTGCCACAATGGAGAAGGATGGAAGCACGGTCGTGCGGGCCACGTATCTCTTGTGGATCGCTCACAACCTGGAACGCGTTGGGGATCACATCACCAATGTGTGTGAACGGGTCATGTACCTCGCCAAGGGGCGACGTCACGAGCTTGACGAGGTCTAGATACTCGTTGATGCCTTGATGTTGGCTTCGGCCGATCACAAGATTGGTTCACTGTGAAAATCAACCTTCACGTCGTTGTTGGCGCCCTCATCTCCGCGACGTGGTTTCTTGGTCAGTGGTTCCTCTCTTCGGTAGGTCTCTCCCCCGGTACCAGCGCCTCGTCCATGGCGATGGCAGCCCCATCGTGGACGCTTTTGACCGGGTTCGTTGGTTTGGCACTCGGATGCTTCGGTGCGTTCGTTGTTTACCGAACCGATCACGGGAGGCAAGCGACATCGCGTGAGGCGTTCGCCGTGTCTGCACGGCAGTTGCGCCAGTCAGTGCGCTACGCGGTCGCGGCGACATCGCCCGATCTGTTGAACTCCGATGCCCCGGCGTCTACCCTGATACCTGCACGATTACCCGAAGAGGCGGAACCGCTCGCCGAGGCACTCGCGGATGTTGCACACACGTTGGAAGTGCATCGCGAAAGTGTCGAACGGGAACGGGTTCGAGTCCGGCAGACACTCGCCTCGATAGCTGAAGGGCTGATCATCACTTCGGAAGATGGGCGGGTGGCGGCTGTCAATCCCGAAGCGGCCCGTCTGTTGGATCTGCCAGGCGACGGCTCGTCACTGGTGGGACAGAGTTTGGTGACCGCCGTGCGGGACTACGAGGTAACCGAGACTCTCGTCAAGGCGATTGAAACTCGGGGACCAGTTACCAGGCACGTCCGACTGTCGCCGTTCTCCACGATGGGAGAACTCTCGATGCCTCGACGCGGGACCGGGGTTCGGATCGTAAAAGTGTCTGCCGTCCCGTTCGCGTCTCAGAGTCGCATGCCATCCGATCTCGGAGTTGGGGCATCGAGGCGTCCCGTCGGGGTCGGGGCAGGCGTCATCTTTCTTGAAGATGAGACCGAACTGCGTCGATCCGAGAGCATTCGCAGGGATTTCGTCGCTAACGTCTCGCACGAATTGCGGACACCCTTGGCGTCACTAAAGGCCCTTGTTGAGACACTCGAGGAAGGCGCGCTTGAAGACCCCCCGGCGGCGCGCGAGTTTCTCAGGCTGATGCACGTCGAAGTCGACAGTCTTACCCAACTGGTGTTCGAGTTGCTTGAGCTTTCGCAAATCGAATCCGGTCAGGCGGAGATGGAGAAGCGCCCGGTGGTGCCAATCTCACTTCTGGAGGCGGCCTACCGGAGGCTTCGTACCCAGGCAACGCGCGCGGGTGTCGACCTCCGAATGGCGGCTGAACACGGGCTGCCAATGATCAGTGCCGATCCAATGCGAGTTGGACAGGTGTTGCTCAACCTTCTCCAGAACGCCATCAAATTCACCCCGGAAGGTGGTGTAGTCACGCTCACGGCTGCGAGGGACGGGAACGGCATTCGGTTCGGGGTTACCGATACCGGCATAGGGATTTCTCGTGAGGACCTATCACGCCTGTTTGAACGGTTCTTCAAGGTTGATCGCTCGCGTGCGTCAGGTGGCACCGGCCTCGGCCTGGCAATCGCTAAGCACCTCGTGCAGGCCCACGGGGGGGTGATCGGGGCGTTCAGTCCTGGGGAAGGCCATGGGTCGACCGTCTGGTTTGTCCTGCCGACGAATGGCGAAAGCGTTGCACCGGTAAGCCAACAGGCATCATTGGCAAGTCAGACGCGCGGGGCTTTGCCATCGAGCGACGCCCCTGACGGCATCCCATCTAGTGCCGTTCCGGGTGTCCCAGCGACCCCGGACACACCGTAGGTGGCGAGGTAGTTGACGAGGGGTTCAACGTGCTCTCGGGTCGATGCGCCATCGAGAAGCAGTGCCTCAAGAACGTCCTGTGTCAACCCGAGTTGATGCTCCAGTTCATCTGACAGCAACTCGTTGTGAAAGGTGTTGCGATCAGCGCGTGGATCGTTCACGTACGCAAGGATTGCATCGACCAGTGCGGGGGTATCGACCTGGATTCGGATTAGTCCACTCATTCGTGCCCCCGTGAACCACGATACCGCACCTCCGCCGTTGCAGGCGGGCTGGCGCGGTATCGAGAGTGAACGTGATTCCGTTGCAATTAGAGTGCGCGGAGGGCGGCGAGTTCAGGTTCGATACCCGCCCAGTCGGCCGGAGACGCCTCTACGTGTGCGTTTTTGACAATCCCGTGGCTGTCGATGATGAATGTTGCCCGGTGGTTCGGAAGTTGCCCTTCATCGACGTTTACCCCGAACAACTTGACAAGCTGATGCCTGAAGTCGCTGAGAAGGAGGATGTGGTCGTCTGGGTCACATCCCTTCTTGAAGGCCTTCTGGGACGGGGAATGATCGGTGCTGACGCCAACGATCTTGGCCCCGAGCGCATCAAATTCTGCAACGTGCTGCGCGTGACCGCTGATCTGACGTTCGCACGTTCCGGTGAAGCACTTCGGGAAGAAGAACAGGACGACAGCCTTGCCCCGGTAGTCACTGATGGAATGCATCTTGCCATCGGTCCCCATGAGGGAAAAGTCCGGGGCGGCATCACCTACGTTAATCATTGCCATGTCCTTGTGAGAAATGAGTTGAACAGGAACGGGGTCGAGTCCGCTCTGCTCAGGGGAAGGCCGGAAGATTTGCGTGGCTGTTGGTCAGTGGATCGGCTTGCCGGCGTTCTTCCACGCAGTCGTTCCGCCTTCCATGATCTTCACGTTCGTGAAACCCATGTCGTGGAGAACCTTGGCGGCGAGTGACGCCTGTCCGCCTGCGCCACATGTGGTGATGATCGGGGTTGAACGATCCTGGAGGCGTGCGTCACGGTAGTGTTCGGGAAGTTCGGTGTCTGCACGCAATGGAAGCAGGCCGAGAGGAATGTTGATCGAACCGGCAACGGCGTTCCCGTGCGAATCTTCTTCCTGACGCACATCGATGACGATGGTCTCAGGGTGCGAAGCCATCTGGGCCTCGGCGTCATCGATGCTGATCATCGGGGCGACGGCGCGCCCCTCGGCGACGAGGTCCTTGAAGGTCTTGGCCATTGTTCTTCCTTTCAGGTGGAAACAGACGTGGAGTACCTGTGGTCGGGTTTTCGGGCGCGTTGGCACCCCCGACGGCAAAGACTACCGAGTGAACCGAGTGAACGCCAAACCCGGGAAACGGCAGTTGGGCAAGGATCAGCTTCCCGGAGGACGGAGGCTCCCATCGCGTAGGCGCTCGCCTACCATTGCCCCAGTCGGGATGGCCTCCGCGCCGCGTCCCTCAACCACGAAGGACGCGACGCAGTTTGCAAACTGTGCGGCCGTTTCGATGTCCCTTGTCTCCCCGTAGCGAATCAGGAAGGCGGTGGCGAATACATCGCCGGCGCCGGTTGGGTCGACTTCCTCGACGTCGTAGGCAGGGAAGCGTCGACGCGAACCGTGCTGCCAGACAACGCAACCGTGACGGTTTTCGGTCACCACGGCGAGGCGGGCGCGGGTCGCGTACTCCTCGACGAGCACCATGTCTCCACCAAGGTCTTCCGCGCTGAAGGTGATGACATCAAGGCGGTCCAGGTAGGTCTCGGCATGCCGCCAAGCGACTGGACGCACCCGTCCGTCGTCAGGAGACCATGCTCGCAACCACCCTTGTAGTGTCGCGCCGATCAACGCGGTCGATGGGAAGACGTCGAGCAGGTCGCGGGTTAGTTCCTGGGCAATCGGGCCAAAGTGGACCATGGGTGCACGGCGCCATGCGTCAGGAATGTCGGCGGGGACCAAGGGGGAAGCGACGGCGCGGACATACTGGACCCGACCATTTGGGGCATAGACGTTCTCAAACGTGGTCGTGGCTGAAGATTGCACGACCTCCACATCGATATCCCGGAAGATTCCCGAAAGGCCCGGCTCATGTGCGGCGGCCGTGACCAACGCGGTACGGCGTCCGAGTCGGCTTGCCGCAAGTGATGCGAAGGTTGCTGTCCCCCCGAATGTGAACCCGTCTGGCGTGCCCGGGGCGACGTCGCGGGTCACATTTCCGAGGATAAGTATTTCCGGGGTCGTGTCGTTACCCATTCACCGGCGCACTTAGTGGCGGAGCATGATCACGATGCGCCGGTTGTCGCCTTCGCCGGTACTTTCGGTGGCCACGTCCGGGTGCTCGGCAAGCACCATGTGGACAATCCGTCGTTCATTAGGGGGCATGGCCTCCAACTGGACGGGCGCGCCGGTGGCGATGACGCGGCTTGCGAACCGGAGTGCAAGGTCTCGGAGGAGCACCTCGCGGCGTGCCCGGTACCCATCGATGTCAATCGTAATGCGGACGTGGGTGTCGAGTGCCTTGTTGACCATGATCCCGACGATGAACTGAATTGCCCGGAGCGTCTCTCCGCGGCGGCCAATGAGATCCGCCGCGTCTGGCGCACGCACATTGAGAGTGAGTGGCTCGAGTTCCACGACCTCAATGTGGGCTTCGTCAAAGTGCATGTGATGGAGAAGTTCGCTCAGGATACGTCGGGCGGTTTCGGCAACGGCGGTTGCATTCGCCGACCCCTCGGGTAGCGGTGCAAATGCTTGCTCTCGGTGAGCCGCTTGGTGTCCGGTGTCCTCGGAGGGTTCATCGTCCTCAGCTTCGTCTCCTGGAACACGCACTGAGACACGAACGCGTGCCGGCTGCGCCCCGAAGCCGAGAATGCGTCCCGGATTGCCCGGGTCGATGATCGAAACAGTTACTTCGTTGCGGGCGCGACCCAATTCGGCCAGGGCTTGCGTGATTGCCGTCTCGACCGACCGTGCCGAAGTCTCAACGACCGAAACATCATTATTTGCCACCAGTTCGCCTCCCATCACCGCCATTGGAACCGCTGGAGCGGTTTGCGCCGTTCACGCGTCGAGCCTTGCCGGATGCCGGTGGGGTGTCGTCAATGACCGTCGCCGCGGATGTCGAAGTGCCAGGTAGGCGGACCGTGGCAAGCGACCCCAGACCGCCGATGAAGTACTGCTGGATGATGCCGTAAAGGTTCTGAGCCACCCAGTACAGCGCGAGACCCGAGTTTACCGAAAGACCGATCCAGAGCATCATCAACGGCATGAACTGCATCATCTGGTTCTGCATCTGCTGCTGAGGATCGGATGACGGCTGGGTCATCATCCGCTGCTGCACCCATTGGGTCGCGCCCGCAAGCACCGGCAGGATGAAGGGCAGGGCGTAGCCGAAAACGTGAATGACGTCAGGTTTGTCGAGGCTTTCGAGCCACCAGAACCCCTGCTTGAACGACATGATGGCTGTTGCCAGGGTCGCGTCATCCATCCCAAGGGCCATAAGCCAAGCCCGGGGTTCATCCAATGGCGCTTCCGGATCGGCCAGCGTTCGCAGTGCGGCATAAAGCGCGAAGAGGATTGGCATCTGGAGAAGGAGAGGGAGGCACCCCGCGGCCGGGTTGACCCCGTGTTCCTTGTAGAGGGCCATCGTCTCGACGGAAAGCTTCTCCTTGTCCTTGGCGTAACGCGCCTGGAGGGCCTTCAATTCCGGCTGAAGGCGGGTCATCGCGCGCTGTGAGCCCAGCTGCTTGATGGTCAGGGGAAGGAGGATGGTTTTGGTAATGATGGTGAATAGGATGATTGCGAAGCCGGCACCGAACAGGCTGCTGAGGTAGATCAGTCCGAGCACAAGAGGGTGGACAAGAACGCTGTCCCACAGAACGACTACGAACGAAGGCAACGCTACTACTCCTCGCGCCGCGTGTCCCTCCTGACCGGTTGCATCAAGCGCGTCCGGTTGGTGGGTGCGTGGCGATTGCCCGCTTTCGGGCAGGCGATGTCAGACAATCTGGCGCCTCATGGCACCCGTAGCAACGGAAGTTCGGCAGGAAACTTCGCGACACACTAGGGCACGGGATCAAGGCCACCGGCATTGAAGGGGTGGCATCGGCTAATCCGGCCAAGCGCGAGCGTCGTTCCTCGCAGAATACCATGACGGGTTATCGCCTCTATTGCGTACTCGGTGCATGTTGGGTGGAAGCGGCAGATCCTTGCCGGGTAGATCGAAGTGCGGACGAACCTGAACGCGCGAATGCCAGCGACGGCAATGCGTGAGGCGAAAGGTGGATGCAACCCGTCGTTCGTCACGGCGCAGAGTCAAGCCTCACCGGTGCGTGAACAATGACGCCCGCCCGTCGCAAGCCCGTCTCCAGGGCGGACGCAAGTTGATCAAAGGGTGTGGATGCCGCGGCTGGCCGGGTGCCTATGACAACATCCCACTTGTCGGCGACACGTGGGAGAAGTGGGGCGAGAGCGGCTCTCAGACGGCGCCGAACCAGGTTGCGGATCACTGCGTTCCCAACGCGTCGTGACACTACAATCCCGAACCTTGCACAGGAGACGGGAACCGACGGTTCGCGTGCCAATGCGGTGACTTGGATCGGGCCGGCGCCAGTGGGGCGGGCACCGTCCCTGACGGTCTTGAAATCCGCGTTGCGGCGAAGTCGGCGTGCGCGCGGAATCAACCGATTGCTTCCGGGGGTGAAGATCGCCCGGCAAGGCGCCGGGCTTGTACAAAGGTCAGACAGTGAGGCGCTTGCGCCCCTTCTGACGGCGCAGGCGGAGGACGCGTCGCCCGTTTGCGCTGCTCATCCGCTTCATGAAACCGTGGACGCGGGAACGGCGGCGGCGCTTGGGTTGCCAGGTTCGCTTCACAAGAATACTCCGACGGGTCGCGCCCGACCGGCGCATACAGATTAACTTCCCGGAGTTTAGCAAATGCCGGATTGGGCAAACGCGTCCCGTAGGGAATCCGACGCGAACCGTCTGTGACTTGAGTGCCACGCGAGATGTGATGTGACGGCAGTCAGCGTCGGAAGCGCCTCAATTGCACGCCTCAGGCATGACGCCAATTCGGCGCCCAAACCTTCGATGGGAAGGGTCGTTTCGCGGCTCGGCGCATCCCATGGCACCTCCACGAAGCCTCTCGAACTGACGAGGTCGATGACCCCGTGGTACGCGCCAATGGGGTGTCTCAGGCCGATGGCATAGGTCCAAACGGTCTGGCCCTCAGCTCTCAGCAAGCTTGTGACGGCACCGATCGTCTCCGGATCGGTCGCATTCACCGTCACAAGAAGGACCTGTGGACGGCCATCGTTGCCCGAGCGTAAGGGCGCTGAAGGGTCGAAAAGTGTGCCTCCCAGGACGTTGGTGATGGCCTCGGCGATCGGCTGCGACGGCGCATCGAGTGCACCGATGTAGGCTGGCGACCCGAGAAGCTGGAGCGTTCTTGCAGGGCGCGCAATGACGGAGGCTACTTCGTCGAGCGTCTCGAGACCGATGCCGGGATAGTCGGGAATAGTCACTCCATCGTCGTCGAGAAGGCCGAAAAGCATCGCTCCAGCCTGTGCGTAGGCCATACGCTTTGCCGGTGATATGTCTTCGGCGTCACGGTTGAACTCTGCAAACCGGGGTACGCTCTCGACCATCGCCCGGAGGTACGCATCCTCGGGAACGAGTGCAAGTGCGGTCCTGAAGGCCTCATCGGCGCGAGAGTAGTCTCCGGTGCGTAGGGCGAGGTCTCCACGGAGGCGGTGCACAGGCATTGCGCGTCCGGCAAGGTGGCGGCTGCCGTCGGACAGGATTTCTTCGAGGTTCTGGACTGCCATCGAGAGCCGACCGTGGCGCGCCCAGAGTTCGGCCTGGTTGAAGAGCACGACTGGATCGCGCGGGGCGATGCGTCGCGCGTGTTCGTAGCAATCGGCGGCTTCCGGATCGAGATCGTGTGTCTGGCAGATACGGCCTCGTGCCAGTAGGTAGAGGACGCGTTCGGGGTGCAACGCGCAAGCGGTGCGGAAACTTGCGAGAGCACGTTCCCATTGACCGCGCGATTCCTGATCCAAACCCCGTTGGTAGTGTTGATCCGCGACGACGCGCGAGTGGAAAAGGGGCGACAGCAGGGGTGCAAGGCCGGCGTCGTCGATACGTGGGGCCGAATCCTCAGTGTGGTTCGTGATCCACGATTCGTCAGGCATCAGGATCGACCCTTGAGATGTTCCGGGTACGGCCGGGCGGGCTGGAGCATGAAGTTTCGGGCCATTGAGATTGTAAACTCGTGGCGCCGGCATCGGAGATGCGGGGTGTGGGTGCGGGCTTGGATTTGAGCTTGACCATTGCCCGCCTCGCACGGCTCAGCGGGGACATGATGACCGAGATTGCCATCGACGCCACTTCACCCGGGGCACATAAGCCGATTCGCATTGTCACCGACAGTCTCGCATGGCTTCCTGCCGAGGTTGTGCGCCAGTATGACGTGACAGTGGTTCCCCTCCATGTTTCATTTGGGGATGAACAGTTCACGGAGACCGTGGACATTACGAACGAGGAGTTCTACCGGAGGCTTCGCACGGGGTCGGTTCAGCCGACCACATCGCAGCCATCTCCGGGTGAGTTCCTTGACGCATACCGGCGAATCTCATCGACGGCTGGTGCGGTGATCTCGATTCACGCGTCCGCCAAACTGAGTGGGACCTATGGTTCGGCCCAGGTGGCTGCCGGGATGGCACGTTCGGAGTTCCCCGGTGTGCGGTACGAAGTGTTCGACACCAAGGTGATCGCTCCCGCCCAAGGCATGGTGGTCGTCGCAGCGACCGAAGCAGCTGCTCGTGGAGAGTCTGTCGAGGCGGTCCTTGAACTCATTGCGGCATTGGCCCCACGCACGAACGCGATGGTGAGCGTCGAGACACTGGAGTACCTGATCCGCGGTGGCCGACTTGGTCGGGTGGCAGGGTTCATCGGTGGCATGCTGAATGTACGCCCCATCCTGTCGTTGGCAGATGGAAGCCTGACCGCACGCGAACGTGTCCGGACCCGCCCGCGTGCGCTCGACCGCCTTGTTGAACTGATGGCTGAGGACGTGCCAAGCGGGCGCCTTGGGCACCTGGGCCTCATGCACGCCGAAGCACCGGAGGTCCGTGACGAGTTGCGTCGCCGGGTTCTGGCACGGTTCGAGGTTGAACGGGAGTTCAGTGTCGAAATCGGGCCGGTCCTCGGCACCCATGCTGGTCCGGGTGCATTTGGGGTGACCTATCACCCCGCCGACTGACCGGCATCGTCTGCGCGTTTCAGCCGGTAACTATCTCTCCGGCTTGGTTCCGTTTGCGGGTTCCGGATACGGCGAAATGACCGTCTAGCCAAAAGCGGAGAGGCTTGGCGGCCCACTCCGGACCAGCTGAGTCGACCCCAATCCGAGGACCCCTCCGAATTGGTTGGTCCGGGTTCGCCCGGGCAATCGGCCGAGGGCCGGGCAGAACCTGGACTGGAGATGACGGATGAGTGAGGTCAGCGGTGTCGTGGCGCCGGGTGACGTCGAGCGCACGGGTAAGGCGGCCCGGACCGGTACCGCGATACGGCCGGCCTTGCGGTGACNNGTGACCGCATTCAGGCAGTGGTACATCCCGTAAATCAGGTAGACGTACGCGTGGCCCGGGGGTCCGAACATCGTCGCCGTGCGCGCTGTGCGACCTCGGCAGGCATGACATGCCAGGTCATGTGAACCGAGGTATGCCTCAGTCTCCACGATGGTCACAATGGCTCCCGGATGTGGATCGCCAGCCACGGATGTGCGGACAAGATGCCGGCCAAGGAGGTCGATTGCCACCTCCCGGGCGTCACGGTCAAAGAAGGTCCGGGGCAGGGATGTCACCTCTCCCCTCCTTATAATGTAAAATTGCGTTCATGGTGATGAACGCGATGGAGACCGTGCGGTGACCGAGTCCGAGAGCTTGCCTTTTGAGGCAGTCGACGAGGAAAAGGCGTTCAGGCCCGGCACCGAGGATGCACCCGAAGGTGCGGCCGGCGCCTATTCGGCGGCGCAGATCCAGGTACTCGAGGGGCTTGAGGCCGTGCGCCGCCGTCCCGGCATGTACATCGGCAGCACCGATGACCGTGGTCTCCATCACCTCGTCTATGAAATCGTCGACAACAGTGTCGACGAAGCCCTTGCCTCTTTCTGCACCCGTATCGACATCGCGATTCTTGCAGATGGTTCAGTCCGCGTCAGCGACGATGGGCGAGGCATCCCCGTGGACATGCATCCAACCCATCAGGTGCCGGCCCTGGATCTGATCTTCACGAAGCTTCACGCTGGTGGAAAGTTCGGTGGAGGCGGGTACAAGGTCAGCGGTGGCCTCCACGGTGTTGGCGCATCAGTAGTGAACGCCCTGAGCCGATGGCTTGAGGTCGAGGTGCACCGTGACGGCTCGGCGTACCGGCGACGCTACGAGCGCGGGGATGCTGTGGGGGAACTGGTTCGGATTGGGGCGTCTACGCGTCGGGGCACGTCCGTGACATTCATGCCGGACGAAACGATCTTCACCACCGTGGAATTCCAGTTCCAGACGCTGGCCGAGCGGTTCCGCGAAATGGCGTACCTGACTGCTGGGCTACGGTTTTCCTTCGTCGACGAACGCCCTGACCGGCGGACTGACGAAGCGAACTTCTGGTTCCAAGGCGGGATTTCCTCGTTTGTCCGGTACCTGAACCGCAAGTACAAGACACTCCATGAGACGGTCATACATGTCGTGAGGACGATGCCGACTGCAATCGCCCCCGTCAGCGTCGAAGTTGCGGTCCAGTACCGCGAGGATGCGGACGAAACGGTGTATGCATTCGCGAATACCATCAAGACCCCGGATGGTGGCGAACATTTGCACGGATTCCACCGGGCACTTTCCCGCGTCATTTCCGACTACGCGGAGAAGAACCAGATGCGCAAGCCGAGCGACCCGCCCATCAAGGGCGAGGACGTGCGGCGTGGCCTTTCGGCGATTGTCAGCGTCAAGTTACAAGATCCGCAGTTTGAAGGACAGACCAAGGCCAAACTCGGCAACAGTGAGGTCCGGGGCGCTGTAGAGATCGCGTTTGGCAACTTCTTGAAGGACTTCTTTCACGAGAACCCGAAGGAAGCGCGCCCAATCGTCGAACAATGCCTGATGGCGGCGCGGGCCCGTGAGGCGGCGCGTAAGGTCATCGACCTGGTGATGCGGAAGGGTCCATTCGAAGGTTCGGCACTTCCGGGCAAGTTGGCAGATTGTTCCGAGCGTGACCCTCGGAAGTCGGAACTGTTCATCGTCGAGGGTGACTCGGCAGGTGGTACCGCGAAGCAGGGCCGTGACCGTGGGTTTCAGGCCATCCTGCCGCTCCGGGGCAAGATCCTCAATGTCGAGAAGGCATATGACCTCACGCCTGACAGGGCCCGGGAGGTCTCCGCGGAAGTCCGTCAACGGGCGCTGTCGCGCGTCGTCTCAAGTGTTGAGCTTCGTGCGCTTATCACGGCCCTTGGGACCGGGATTGGCGACCAGTTCTCGGTCGCGAAGCTTCGCTATCACCGTGTCGTGATCATGACCGATGCAGACGTCGACGGCAGTCACATCCGCACCCTTCTGCTGACTTTTTTCTTCCGTCACATGAACGAGTTGGTGACGAACGGCTACCTGTATGTTGCGAGGCCACCGCTCTACCGGATCACTGTCGGTGGGGGTAGGCAGACCCTTTACGCATATTCGGATCAGGACCGTGACATTCAGATCCGTGGGATCACCCGCGGACGTGTCGAGGTGTCCCGCTACAAGGGTCTCGGTGAGATGACAGCGTCCCAACTCTGGGATACCACGATGAACCCGGCGGTCCGGAAACTCTTCCAAGTCGATGTCCAGGACGCGGCAGCGGCAAGCGAAACCATCGAGGTGTTCCTTGGGGCGGAGGTTGCCCCAAGGCGGCGGTGGATCGAAGCACACGCTGAAGAGGCCCGAAACATCGACACGGTCGTCTGAAATCGCGCGTGGATTTCGAAGGCGTCCGCGGGTTCAAGCCGTGTCCCGAGCCGTGCGAGGGAGAGGGATACACTTCACGCGGC
>DDYL01000160.1:0-7198 GCA_002347925.1 Chloroflexi bacterium UBA2235
CACCGCCGCCCACGGATACTCAGACCCCGGAACCGGGCTCCAGAGCCAGTCGACCGCAGCCTGCAAAGCGATGGCGAATTGATCAGTCGTCACGCGTGCATTCCCCCGCAAAGGCTACCGCGGCCAGCACTCCCGATGGAAAAGGGTCGGTCATTCACGGTCCGCTTCCTCAGCACCAATGGCACCCAACCCCTCCTCCGATGTGCCCAGAAGAGGGGTAATAGCCCGCGCGACCGCACCGAGGACACCATTCACAAACTTCGCCGACGGTTCGTGTCCGAACACCTTTGCCAGTTCGACCGCCTCATTGATTGCCACACGGACAGGCACCCCGACGGCCGCCGAAAGCTCATGAACGGCTAGCCGAAGGATCGCACGTTCCACCACGTCCATCCGGTCAACCGGCCACCCGGGAGCACCCTTGGTCAACGTTTCGTCGATCGACCCGAGATTGGCGATGACCCCCGGGAGGAGGCGCCTGGCGTACGCCGATGCCTCGTGAGGAGTGCGGTCCTCAAGGATCCGACGTTCAAGCACCGCCGATGGCACATGACCGGTCACATCGACTTCGTAAAGGACCTGGATGACAACCGCCCGCGCGCGCCTTCGCTCGACGCCCACCCCTTCGGGCCACTCGTCCTCATCGGTCGCGAAGACATCGTCTGACTTCAGGGCTTTCGATCCGCCGGGAATGCTCGACACTCTCTCACGCTCACCAATGCGGATGACCGGCAAATCCGGCTCCGGATCGGCTGGGCGCAAGTCAAGTCCTTGTGGCGGTGCGGTCATGACTGATGATCCACGCCGGGCGGGCGAGAGCATGACCCGACGGCACTCACCATTCCACACCGGGCAGCCATCGTTCCACGAACGTGGTAGTGAGATCCTGCGTGATGAACGACGGATCGCTGACCAATCGTTCGTGGAAGCCAACCGTGGTAGCGAGACCCTCGATCCGGAACTCAGCCAAGGCCCGGAGAAGGCGCACCCTGGCCTCCTCGCGTGTTGACCCATAGGTGATCAACTTCGCCAGAAGCGAGTCGTAGAAGGGTGGCACCTCATAGCCGGCAACAACATGGGTGTCCACTCGCACACCCGGACCACCAGGCATGTCAAACCGGCCCACCAGACCCGCATCCGGCGCAAAGTTCCGCCGCGGATCGTCGGCGGTGACCCGAACCTCGATTGCGTGGCCTTGCAAGCGGATCTCATCCTGCGTCCACGGCAAGTGCGCTCCGGACGCGATCGCAAGTTGGGTCTTTACCATGTCCACCCCGGTGATCGCCTCCGTCACGGGATGTTCCACCTGGAGACGCGCGTTTGCCTCCATGAAGTAGAAGTCATGGTTCCGGTCGACCAGGAATTCCCATGTTCCGGCGTTGACATACCCCACGGCTCGGGCACCGGCAACGGCCGCCTCGCACAATTTTGCGCGGATTGAATCAGGGATGCACGTAGCAGGTGCCTCTTCGAGAACCTTTTGCGCCCGGCGTTGCAATGAGCAATCACGCTCGCCAAGATGGATCACGGAACCGTGCATGTCACCAAGGATTTGCACCTCGATGTGGCGCGCGTCCTCGATGCACTTTTCGAGATAGATCTCAGGGTTTCCGAACGCACTTGAAGCCTCAGCTTGTGCAACCGGGAACGAGGCAATCAGGTCCTGAACCGACGTCAGTCGCCGTATCCCCTTGCCACCGCCACCACCGACTGCCTTCAGCATGACGGGGTACCCAAGCGACTGGGCAAAGTCCTTGGCCTCGTCCAGCGTTCGCACTGGCGCATCGCCTCCCGGCATCACCGGGAGACCGGCATCGCGCATCACCGAACGCGCCCGGGCCTTGTCGCCAAGCTGGGCAATCGTCTCCGGGGTTGGACCCACGAATGTGATGCCGTATCCGGCGCAGATCTCCGCAAAGGCCGAACTCTCGGATAGGAACCCCGTTCCCGGGTGAATGGCCTCCGCGCCGGTCATCAGCGCCGCCTGAATGATGTTGGGCACATTGAGATAGGACCGACCGGTCGGAGCGGGACCAATGCAAATGGCTTCGTCGGCGAGTCGAACATGCAGGCATGTGCGGTCCGCCTCAGAAAATACGGCAACTGTCCGGATGCCGAGCTCCCGGCATGCACGGATGACACGAACCGCGGCCTCGCCTCGGTTGGCAATCAGCACCTTTGCAAACATCTGATGCCTTCTTGCCTTATCCCATCACCATGCCGCCGTCGACGTGGAGGACCTGGCCGGTGATGTACCGGGCCTCCCTTGAACACAGAAACGCTGCCGCCTCGCCTATGTCGTCTGCAGTGCCCATCGCGCCCATGGGGACGGTCGCAAGTGCCTTGGCACTCTGTTCCGGGGTCAGGGTAGCGGCAATTCCCGCGTCAATGTACCCAGGGGCCAAGGCATTGCAGGTGATTCCCCGGCTTGCAACTTCCCTCGCCGTGCTACGGGTCAATCCAATCATCCCTGCCTTTGCAGCCGCATAGTTGGCTTGCCCGGCATTGCCCGAGACACCGATCACCGAAGTCACATTCAGGATGCGCCCGCTTCGTTGCTTCATCATCGAACGCATGACCGCGCGCGTCCCAAGAAAGGCTGACCGAAGATTGGTCGCAATCACATCATCCCAGTCGGCATCGTCCATCCTGACGAGCAACCCGTCGCGAGTGATCCCAGCGCAATTCACCAGGATGTCGATGCGACCATGCGCCTCAAGGACCGACGCAACCATCGCATCGACGTCCTCGCGCAACGTCACGTTGCCTCCAACGGTCATGCCATCGCCACCGCCAGCACGGATGGCATCAAGGGTCTCCTGAGCACCCATGCGGTTTGATCCGTAATGGCACGCCACAATGGCCCCGCCCGTACCAAGTCTGACGGCAATCGCCCTTCCGAGGGCACCAGATGCCCCGGTGACCAACGCGATCATGCCCGAAACCCCACGATCAGACATCCATTGCCTCCAGTCCGGCCAGCAGCCATTCTGAACCACGCCGAGCCAGCAAACCCTTGACGCACCATCCCGGATGACGACGCATCCCGTCAGGCACTCGCATTTTCGCCCGCCCCGGAACCGAGCCATTCCACAACCCTGCCCACGCCGTCGGTATCGCCCACACTGTGGACCTCGGCGTCCGGTATCGCCCGTTGCACCAGATTTCCAAGTACTGTCCCTTGCCCGAACTCAACAAACCTCCGGCACCCGGATTCTGCAAGAAGGGTGACCGTGTCCGCCCAACGCACGGGGCTGACTACCTGGGCCGCAAGTTCCGCCCTGATGTCGCGGGCGCGCCGAAGTGGAATCGCGGTGACGTTTGCGATCACGGGCACGCGGGGGTCACCGAAGGGCGCCATCGCAATGGCACGGGCAAGCCCTTCCTGTGCGGGCGCCATCGCGGCCGAGTGAAATGCACCACCTACCGTCAATGGGACGCAACGGCGCGCACCTCGTTCACGGCACGCCGCGCTTGCGGCCTCGAGTCCGGGCAAGTCACCTGCAATGACGATTTGGGCCGGGGAGTGCGCGTTGTCATTGGCGACCGACACGTAACTGCCCGGTACTGTCTCCCGCGCCGACGCACAGGCAGCCTCAACTGCGTCCCGCCCCAAGCCCAGGACAGCGACCATGCTTCCGGGGTTCGTATCGGCCGCCCACTGCATCAGCCGGGCGCGTTCGCACACCAGGCGCAGTCCGGTCGCAACATCGGTCGCACCACTGGCCACTACCGCCGCGAATTCGCCGACGCTGTGCCCCGCAACGAATGACGGTTCCGGGAGGGGTATTCCATGCCGTGCTTCCCACGCTTCACGAACCGCTGCGAGCGCCGCAAGGCTCACCGAGACAATCGCTGGTTGCGTGACAACGGTCGCTTGCAAGGCCTCGGGCGGCCCATCGAACATCGAGCCCGTGAGCGAACCACCCCAGACCGCATCCGCAATCAAGAACACGTCGCGCGCCGCCGATGAGTCGCGGTGCAGCGACTGCCCCATCCCCACCGCCTGAGAACCCTGGCCGGGGAACAGCCAGGCCATTGCGGCGCTCATCTTTTCCTCCACCTGACGTCGTTCAGGCAACAAAAAGAGGCGCCTTTCGGCGCCCCTCTGGAACAGGCCCACCTACGTAACTTGCGTCAGCAAATGGGCTCAGGGCAGACCCGCGGCCGCTACTGCGCCGACCTCGCGTCGTTCATCTCAACGACCTGCCGACCGCGATACACTCCGCATCGATGGCACGCCTGATGAGGCAACGTAAGCTGCCGACAGCTCGGACAGGTAATGAACTGAGGAAACTCCAAAGCATGGTGGCCACGGCGACTGTCTCGCCGCATTTTGCTGATCTTGCGTTTCGGGTGTGCGCCCACGTCTTACAACTCCGGTCAACGACGGTGAATCATACCGGTTCTGGTCCCGGTATGGCTAGCAATGTCAGGATGGACGGTCAGTCTCGCCGCCCGCACCGAATAGACCCTTTAGCGACGCCATCCGCGGGTCGGGTTCGCTGTCATCGCATTCGCACGGATCGGTGTTCCGGTTCGCCCCGCACGTTGGACACAATCCTTCACACTCGGGGTCGCACAACGGGTACATCGGTAACCCCAACAGCAGTTCCTGACGAACCGCTTCGGCAAGGTCGAGTTCGTGGTTGTGATCGATCACGAACGCAAGGTCGTCGTCCGGAATGACCACGGCCAACCCGGTAACCACATCCACTGACGGGAAGAACTCCGCATCAAACTCAAGGTTGACCGGTGAGACCGCATCCTCCAGGCAACGGCTGCAATCCAACGCAACGTCAGTGTCGAGGCGCACCCTCGCGAAAATGCTACGAGGGCTCCGCAACAGGCGAACCGAACCGGTGAGATCCCGCAGCGGCCTCGCCTCTTCGGCCATCGAGGCGACCGTGGCTCCTGGAACCTGGATCACATGGTCGCGCACGCCACCCGCAGGCTCCTTGAGCAGCCCGACAACGTTGATCCGCAATGTCTGCATGGGTCAGTCTCCCGGACGGCATTCGATCGCCTCGCCCGCTCGAGGCCCCGGACGCTCCGGGCGCTCTACAGAGTTGCGGGAAGCGCGCCGGGACTAGTCACCGTCTTCGGGAGGTGGCTGCAAGGCATTGATGCCATTGTCAACCTCACGCAGGAACGTCCCCAGTCGTGTGCTCAGTGCCTCAAGGACATCAAGCGCGTAGCGGTCGGCTTGCGCCTTGATCTCCTCGGCTTCCTGAGTCGCGTCGTCGAGGATTTCTACACGACGCTCTTCAGCGGCTGCCACAATCGCATATTCAGCGAGCATTTCCTCCCGCTGATCCATCGCGTCCTGAATGATGCGTTCTGCCTGGGCTTCCGCCTCGCCTTGAACGCGGTCGCGGTCCTGGCTCAGCTTCTTCGCCGCCTTGACCTCTTCAGGCACCACGAGGCGCATTTGGTCGATGATGTCGTAGCACTCGGTCTCATCGATCATGACCTTGTGCGTGAACGGCACGCGCTGGCCATTCTGCAGGACGGCCTCCAAACGATCAACCAGAAATAGAATATCGATCGAAGTCACCTCCTGGCGTCCGGCCACTCGTACCCGTCGGTACGAACAACAGTCGCCGCTCCCACCCAGTCACATCAGCACCCATGCAATCACAGACTGCATGAGCCACGGCGACCAGATAGCCCATGTTATCCCCAGTACTAACGCACACGATCATCAGTGGACATGAACCCGGCAATCCGGTCCGCGCCAACCTCCGCATCCAGGACCTCCGGGAGGTTCACGGCTGCATGAGGATGTCCGAACCGTTCGCTGAGCCGTTCGGCAACAACCCGTGGCACCCACGGCGCCACATCGCCACCCAGGCGTGCAACTTCTCGCACAATGGTCGAACTCAGAAAGCTGTACCGGGCACTCGCCAGGAGGACCACCGTTTCGACATCCGGCGCAAGCGCCTTGTTCATGTGCGCAAGTTGCAATTCGTAGTCGAAGTCTGAAACGGCACGCAACCCGCGTATGAGCGCGCACGCACCCTCTTCACGTGCCAGATCTGCGGTCAGTCTTCGGTTGTACGACCTGACACGGACATTTGTCACGCCCAGGTCACGAACCGCTTCTTCAACAAGCTCCAGTCGCTCCGCCGCGCTGAACAGCGTTTGCTTTGACGGTTCGGCATACACCGCAACCACAACCTCATCGAAAAGCCTCGACCCACGCAACACCGTTTCCATGTGCCCGTGGGTTGGGGGGTCGAAAGTGGCCGGAAACAGCGCGATGCGTCGGGATGGCAGACCTTCGATCACAAGTTGGAAGTATACGCCGCATAATCAATCGCTCAGAATTGGGTTCCTTCGCCCAAAACGCACCGGGATGCCGACAGTCTCGGCGCTACGGTCCCCCGAAGACATCATGCGGGATGCTTACCTCGGTTGCCTGCATCGCAACCCGGACCCAGCGGAACTTTGGAGAACGTGGCAGAGGCATCCACGCCGGCTGCGGTTCCTCCACTGGAAGTGCCGGAGGTGGTGAAAACGTTGCCTCCTGATCCTCGGTCTCGAGTTCTTCGTCTTCCAACACCAACCCGTCGAGCTTGAGATCAGCGTCATCGGTCGCACCATGCCCTGAACCTGACACGTCAGTCCCCGTAATGCCCAATTCCGCATTAGACCCAGCGGACGGGCCCGATGACACTGGGCCTTCGTCTGGTTCGGAAGTCACCGACGGGTCCGTCCCGTTGCCGTCCACTTGGTAGGAGAGAGCCGAGATGGGAACATCGACGAATGGTTCAAGTTCGAGACCGGCCTCTGCCGGCGACGCCATTTCGACTGTTTCAGCCTGCGTCATTGCGTCCCATGCATCCGAGACCAGCTGGCTCTGCAGACCATGCGCTCCATGATCGTCGCCGATACCCCGGCCTGAGCCCGAACTTTCCGCGTCTTTGGGGACAACAAGTTCGAACGGCGTCGCGTAAACGCGTTCCGCCGGGGCAACCTCTGCGCCAAAGACTTCGGGAAAGGCGGGTTCGGCCGCCAACTCTGGCGCACGGAACTCGACCGCCAGTTCCACTTCGACCAGTTCAGCGTTGGCCTCAACATCGACCATGGTGGGATCAATTGCCATCTCAGGAGCAATCACCTCGGAGACGAGTTCCAATTCGGCAACGCGAGCGTCAGCGCCTGATATCGCTTCGACTTCGGCCACCACCGGTCT
>DDYL01000160.1:7318-7915 GCA_002347925.1 Chloroflexi bacterium UBA2235
CATCCACTTCCGGTTCCGACCTCACGGTCACCGGTTGCAGCTCGTCCGGTTCAGCCTCGGCAATCCGTACTTCCAAGAAGTCGGACATGGTGGGCTGACGGCCCAGCACGGGAGCGGGCATCGCGTTGCCGGGTTCCGCCCCGTCCAGATCAGACACCACGGCCATTGGCTCCATAACTCCGGCGTCGACCGGATTGATGGCCAACATTGGATAGGGCATCGCATGGGCCGGTTCGGCCGCGGACAATTCAGCATCGTCAGCCGATACACCCGTGGTTTCGGCCATGACCGGATCAATGGCCGTCTCAGGTGCCATCCCCGCGAAGTCCGCATCGACGTCGACGCCACAATCGACCGGTTCAACCTCAGCTACGTGTCCAAGAGTGGAGGCAGTCTTGACGGATCCGACGGGCATCTCTGCACCAGGCACTCCGTCGGCGTGGTCCGCGTCGAGAAGTTCGGCATTGGTCTCCCGGGTTTCCGGGACGCCAATTGCGACAGGTTCGAGAGCAACCACTTGGGTGGCGATCTCGACAACCAGTTCCATCTCGATCAGTTCACTAGCGGCAGCGGTTCCACCCCCGAACTCAGCAATCG
>DDYL01000102.1:0-614 GCA_002347925.1 Chloroflexi bacterium UBA2235
GCGACGGGGAGCGAAGCGAGGGCAAGCGAAGCGACATAAAACAAGGGGCGACGGGGAGCGAAGCGAGGGGTGGCGAGGCTTTCATCCTCGTCGGTCTTGCCGTAAATGCCTTAGATGCCCATGCACCCGAGCCCTATTGGGAAGACCTCGGGGCCATTCGTGCCAAGGTGACGCATCGTATTCGGTTCGCTCCTTGTCTCGCTTCCCTTTGTGGTCATGCTTGTTCTCGCGCCACTTTGACATGTCATTCCTGTTCTGACCGGGTCATTCGCACTTTCACTCAGGCCCTCGATTGCGATAGCATGTTCCCATGTCAGTACCGCACACAACGAAGCCAACCCAGGCCCCTCTCGACCGGGAGCCCCGGCTAAAGCAGGTCCTTGATCAAGCCGAGCGCACGTTCGCCACGGCAAGCGAAGCGTATGCCGCCTCCCAAGCGGAACTGGAAGAGGCACGGAATGGCTACGAGGCCGCTCGGCGCGATTACCTTCATGGCTCATCTGAGCGGCGGGTTGCCGGCTTGCGATGGTCCGCCGCGGAGGACGAAGCCGCCCGGGTTTCGACCATGTATGCGTCTGCCACCAAGGGCGTCGAACGGGCACGCGAAGCAGCCG
>DDYL01000102.1:624-4575 GCA_002347925.1 Chloroflexi bacterium UBA2235
GAAGGGGCAACGGGGAGCGAAGCGCGGGAGAGTGGTAAGGCTGGTCAGCCGAAGCTAGTCTCCTGACGGGGGCAGACACACGCTGATGATTCGGTTACAGGCAAACGTGGGCGTAGCGGGTGTCCTTGAGCCCCATGCCGTGACACCCTGATCGGGCAAGATCGCCTCAACCGGCGTTCGTCGTGTGCTCTCCGACGACAGGTGACGCAAGGCGAGCGGCGATCTCAAGCAACCGGTTCAGGTCGGCGACGGAGACAATTGCTGCGACCGGTATGCCACTGCGTTCCACGATTACCCGGTGGTCACCGTGGTAGACCCGTTCGACGACATCACGCCATTCCTGACGGACCGACGTGGCATTCATCGTGCGCGTGCCGGGGTCAGTGACGGGTCCGCCAATCCCTCGGGTGGCCTCCGGCCTCAACGATTTACCCATTTCGCTCCACCTCCCTGTTCGGTCCCACGTGTGTCCGGGTGCGTGAGTTCGTCTTCCGGCATCGGCCTAAACCGAAAGGTAGTCGCGCAGCGCGTCGGCCCCGAGTTCGCGAGGCGCCCCGCGTGCAACAACCTGGCCCTTCTCCATGACAATGCACGTGTCCGCGAGGGCGACGGCGAAGTCCAGGAATTGTTCCACGAGCAAGATGGCCATCGAGCCTTCGTCACGCAAGGCCCTTATAAGCGCTTCGATCTCCTCGATGATGCTTGGCTGGATGCCTTCGGTGGGTTCATCAAGGATGAGGACCCTCGGTTCGCGGATCAGCGCGCGGGCAATGGCGAGTTGCTGTTGCTGTCCGCCACTAAGCGTGCCCGCAAGGCGTCCCGCCATCGTTGAAAGGATTGGAAATCGTGCGTGCATCGCGCCAACACGGTGCTCGCTGTCGCGTGGTCCGACGACCATTCCTTCCAGACCCATCACAAGGTTCTCAGTCACTGTTAGGCGGGGAAAGATCCCTCGTCCCTGAGGGACATAGGCAATCCCGTTCTGCGCTCGGGCATGAGGCGGGGCCGTCGTGAGGTCGGTGCCATGAACCGTGATCGAACCCTCCAACGCGGGAAGGGTCCCCATCACGGCCCTGAGCAGCGTCGATTTGCCCACGCCGTTTCGTCCGAGAACGCACAGGACCTGTCCAGTGTCCACCTCAAAACTGATATCCCGGATGGTCAGGCCTTGACCGTAACCGGAACTGAGTCGCGACACGGTTAGGCGCCCATGCTGCGTGCCTTGGACACCGGGCGCGCTTGATGCACTGCGGGCCGCCACCTTTTCCGTTGGGACCTCAGACTGGGCCGTGGCACCGGGGACAGTTTGCGACGTGCGGGGTTCCGGCATGTCGTCGGTTCCGGAGCGCGCGCCACGGCCAAGATAGACTTCGATGACCTTGGGATCGGTAGAGACCACTTCAACCGGCCCTTCAATCAGGGTTCGGCCAAGGTGGAGCACCGTTACCTCACGGCCGAATTGCCTCAGGAAGGTCATGTCGTGTTCAACCACGAGGACCGACCTTGTCTCGGCAATTCGCACAAGCATCTCGCCGGTCCGGTCACGTTCAGCCCTGGTCATCCCGGCAACCGGTTCGTCAAGGAGGAGAAGCTGGGCGTCCTGGGCCAGCAACATGCCAATTTCCAGCCATTGGCGCTCACCGTGGGAAAGGGTTGACGCCTCGGTCGATGCCCGCCCGTCGAGTCCGACCATTTCCATCACTGATCGCGAGCGGACCCGTACCGGATCGGACGGCTTAGCGAGCAGCGCCCCGACGCCTCCCCCGACACTTGCAGCGAGTTCGATGTTTTCGACGACAGTAAGGCTCCCGAACACCGAGGGGGTCTGGAACTTGCGTCCGATGCCAAGGCGTGCGATTGAAGACTCGTCTTTACCGACCAGGCTCACTCGTCCATCGAACACCACGGTGCCGGACGCGGGTCGTGTCCGCCCTGTGATGATGTCCAGCAGGGTGGTCTTGCCGGCTCCATTTGGTCCGATGAGAAACCGGAGTTCACCTCTGGTGATCGTGAGGTCCAGTCCATCGAGGACCGTGAACCCGTCGAACCCCACAGTCACTCCCCGGACTTCGAGGATTGCGCCGCTCACAATTGACGCTCCTTGCCGGTGGACGTGCCGTGGGTAGCGTCTGCCAGGTCACGGTCAGCCGTCCGTCCCGTGGACCTGCCGATCACATGACTGATCCTGAGGCCGGTGAGACCTTGTGGGAACCAGATGACCACCGCGACGAAGAGGGCACCGAGAAGGTACTGCCAGGTATCGGGGAACGATTCCGAGAGCGTGCTCTTCGCGGCACTCACCACGATTGCGCCGATGATCGGTCCGATCAGCGTGCCTCTGCCTCCGACCGCGACCCACACCACCATCTCGACAGAGGGGACGATTCCAAGCATCGCGGGGGAGATGATGCCGACTTGCGGTACGAACATCATTCCGGCCACACCGGCCAGCGCGGCTGAGAGTGCGTACACCCCGACTTTGACCGCGGTCAGGTTGTAGCCAAGGAAACGCACCCGTTGTTCGTCGTCACGGACCGCAACAAGCAACCGCCCGAACCGCGACCGCACCACCCATCGGCTGAGCACGAATGACAGTGCCAGTACCAGAACAGTCGCGAGGTAGAGCACGATTTGGGTCGGGCGCTCCTTGAGTGAAGCACCGAACAAGGTCCCGAAGTTTGTCACCCCGTTTGTGCCCCCGGTATAGCCTTGCTGGCCAATCAGGAGAATGGGAATGATCAGGGCAACAGCCTGCGTGATGAGTGAGAAGTACACATCCTTGATGCGGCTTCTACACGCAAGGTACCCGAGGATGCTTGCCAAGGTTGCGGGCACGAGGATCGCCATCATCACGGCGAATGCGGGTGAGCCGAACGGTTCCCAGAACGCTGGCAGCGCCTTCAAGCCGCTCCACACCATGAAGTCAGGCATTGCCTCGCCAGTCGCCCGAGTCGCTTCGAGTTTCAGGTACATCCCGGCACAGTAGGCTCCAAGCCCGAAGAAGACGCCATGACCGAGGCTCAGCATCCCGGTGTAGCCCCAGAGAAGATCAAGCCCGAGGGCAACAATGGCGTAGGTCAGGTACTTTGCGAGCAAGCCCAGGCGAAAGTCACTGAGGATGAGAGGCGCGATCAGCAGAATGACCATTGCCGCACCGATAGGCGCCGGCAGAAGTCGTGACGAGGCAGTGGGCTTGGCGGTTGCCATCTATCTGGTCCGCCTGACGATCAGCCCGGCTGGACGCCACTGCAGGAATGCAATGACGACGATGAGGACGGCGACTTTTCCAAGGCTCGCGGTACTGCCGAGTTCGAACGCCATGTTCAAGCCCCCGACCGCGAATGCCGCGACCGTCGCCCCGACGATCTGGCCAGCCCCGCCGAGCACGACAACCATGAAGGCATCAACGATGTAGTACGTCCCCAGTGCGGGTCCTACCGGCCCGAGAAGAGCCACCGCGCAACCTGCCACGCCGGCAAGTCCGGACCCTATTGCAAATGTTGTCGCATCGACCTGTCTGGTGTGGACCCCGAGACTTGATGCGATCTCGCGGTTCTGCATCACTGCGCGCACCCTGCGTCCGGCCCCGGTCCGCTGCAGATACGCCCACACCGCGACGAGGGCGAAGGCAGCGAGTCCGAGGATGAACAGCCTCTTGTAAGACAGGCTCAACGACCCGGTGACCGCGAGGCCGCCGTTCAGCCACGCGGGGCTCACAACTTGGACATTTGGTGCGCCAAAGACTGACCGTGCAAGCTGCTGGAGCATCAGTCCGACGCCCCACGTCGCGAGCAGCGTGTCAAGTGGCCTCCGGTACAGGCGCTGGATCAGGACCACTTCGAGTACCCACCCGAAGAGCGCTGCAACGGCGAAGGCGAGCACGACGGCAATCAGGTATGAGATCGCAGGCGCGGTTCCTCCGAAGAGCTTCGCCGCCGTCGTCTGCGTCAC
>DDYL01000102.1:4598-14119 GCA_002347925.1 Chloroflexi bacterium UBA2235
CCAAACGACAGCACCAACCCCAGCGCCACCAACAGCAAGATTGACCCGACACTCAAGCCATTGAAGAGTTGCAGCAACAGGAGATCCATCGCCCTACTCCTCGGGATACCTATTCGGACCCGTCGGGTTCACCGATGTCCGCCTAACTTGGAACTGCTCATCTGGCAAGCACTAGCAGTCTGCCCGGTACGGTCTCGCCATTTTGTTCGCGAGGCCATATCTCAGAGGTTGAGGCCACACCGACCGGAAGGAGCCTGGGGAACTCCAACCGGTCGGTGCAAAGAGAGAGGAAGGAGAAGGCCTAGCGCTTCTTCAGCGACGCCGCCCAGGAATACGTCTCAAGGAATGGGTCTGGTTCGACTGGCTTTCCAGAGTTCCAAACTTCATCAAAGAGACCGTCCGCCCGAACCTTGCCGATCCGGACCGTCTTGGACACGTGCTGGTTCTTGCCGTTGATCGTCACTGTTCCGCCAGGCGCATCGAACGTGATGCCCTTCGCAGCTTCCTTGACCTTGTCGACGTCCGTTGAACCCGCCTTCTCGACCGCTTTTGCCCACAGGTACACCCCAAAGTAACCCGCTTCGATGGGATCATCGGTAACCCGGTCGGCTCCAAACTTCGCCTTGTATGCCTCCACGAACTTCTTGTTCGCCGGCGTATCGGTGGTTTGGTAGTAGTTCCACGATGCAAGGTGACCAGCCATGTTTGCCGGACCAATTCCGCGGACTTCCTCCTCCGCGACACTCACGGACAGGGTCTGGATCTTGTCCGGTGTGTTGCCAGCGTCCTTCAATTGCTTGAAGAAGGCGACATTGCTGTCACCATTTAGGGTGCTGAACACAACGTCGGGCTTTGCACCGAGAATCTTCGTGATCACAGTGCTGTACTCGGTGTGACCGAGGGGGGTGTATTCCTCACCGGCGAGAGTCGCACCCTGCGCTGCGAGTTGCAGCTTGATGATCTCGTTCGCGGTGCGCGGGAATACGTAGTCTGATCCAAGCAAGAAGACTTTCTTCTTTCCTTCCTTGATCAGGTATTCGATCGCTGGAACGATCTGCTGGTTTGGCGCGGCACCAGTGTAAAAGATATTCGGTGACGCTTCCAGACCTTCATATTGCACTGGATAGAACAGCAAGCCCTTGAGGCTCTCGAAGACTGGGAGCACTGCTTTCCGGCTTGCCGACGTCCAGCACCCGAACACCACTGCCACCTTGTCACTCTGGATCAGCTTCTTCGACTTCTCGGCAAATGTCGGCCAGTCAGAAGCCCCGTCCTCGATGACAGGTTCAAGCTTCTTCTTGAGCACGCCACCGGCCTTGTTGATTTCCTCGATAGCCAGAAGGGTCGCGTCGCGAACCGACTTCTCGCTGATGGCCATGGTGCCGCTCAGCGAATGGAGGATGCCGATCTTGATCGTGTCGCTTCCAGCTGCCCCGGCGGTCGTCGGAGCGGTTGCTGGGGCCTTCGTTGGCTCCGGTGCCTTGGTTGCGGCGCTCGCCGCGGGTGCCGTCGTCGGCGCAGCCCCGGCAGGTGCCTTGGTCGGTTCAGCCTTGGCCGCTGGTGCGGCTTCGCCACCGCAAGCGGCCAGGATGCCAGTCCCGGCAATGCCTGCCACCAGACCGAGCATCCGTTTGCGGGTCATTCCGGTGCGCTCGTCGCTCACCGGACTACCCATGGGCGTTGTGTCCCCACGCTCACTCATCTCCACTCCTTCGAGGTTGTCCACCTTGGGGTTGCCCAGCGGAAACGCGTATCCCAAGGGTCCCGGAATTCGGTCCGGAGGCGGACGAGTTGGATGGTAGGCAGGTCGTGACAGGACACGCCCTGTGCGCCGAGTACAGCGTCGTGCGCCGGTTTTTGGGCGTGTTGCCGACGGCTATCGGGGTTATCACGGGCGCATACCGAAACTTGCGGTGACGCATTCCCCTGCATGGCCGGCAGGTCAAGATGGTCGAGTTTCGCCTGTTGGATACCTTGCCCGATTTGCCGGGATGATCATCGGTCGGAGTGCCCAACGACTGCAAGTGTCCGCATCCGTACAGTCCTGTGCAAACCGTGGTGGTCCGCATGACTCACCGGTTTCTGATCTTTCGTGCGGATGGGAAGGTTCGGTCACGTGCAACTGACGCCCCGCGAAATCGAGAAGCTGTACATCTACCAGGTGGCGGAGCTTGCGCGACGGCGACGTTTGCGAGGGTTGAGGCTGAACTATGCCGAGGCAATCGCCCTGATCACGGAAGCGCTCCTCGAAGGTGCGCGTGATGGCCGGACCGTCGCTGACCTGATGGCGTTCGGTCGGACGGTTCTCACCGCTGATGACGTGCTCCCGGAAGTTCCCGAAATGCTTCATCTCGTTCAGGTGGAAGCGACCTTCCCCGACGGAACCAAGCTCGTGTCCTGTCACGACCCGATTTCCTAGGTCTACTTGGCCCGGCCGGCTGGTCGAGTGCGATGTTCGGCGCTTCAGTGGGCAGTCACTACGTGAGTAGTCGCCGGCCCTGACGAGGGAGCCTTCATCGTGGAGGCCCAAACCGCTTGAGTTTTTCTTTCGCCCGACATGAAGTTTCGAGGGGAAGCGCCGATGCAACAAGATGGATCAAGTGCGGAAGGCCAACAGGGTGACCATCTGCTGGAACAGTTTCCACCCCCCAACTCGGTAGCGGGACAAGTGTCCGAGCCTCTCCCGAGGTTCTTGCTCGCGCCTGAGCCAATCGTGCTGTCGCCCGGGAGGCCGCGTGTGGAGGTCATGGTGACGAACACCGGAGACCGCCCGGTTCAGGTGGGATCGCACTTCCACTTTTTCGAGGTAAATCGGGCCCTACGGTTTGATCGCGCTGCTGGTTTTGGAACCCGGCTAGACATCCCTGCCGGCACATCGGTCCGGTTCGAGCCGGGCGATTCCCGTCCGGTCACGCTCGTATCACTCGGCGGGGCACAAAGGGCCATGGGATTCAATGCGCTTGTCGAAGGGTCGGTCAGCCAAACGGGTTCAACACTGCTTGCGAAGGCAGCGATTGACCGTGCGGTGCGTGGTGGGTTCCTTACCGACCACGAACCGGAATCGCCAGAATAATCAGAACAGTCGCGAGTGAAAGCCTGATGACGACGATTGATCGCGCCCATTACAACAGCCTCTATGGCCCTACGGCCGGGGACCGCTTTCGCCTCGCCGACACCGTCTTGTACGGCGCCATTGAGCGGGACTTTCTGACCCACGGCGACGAGGCCGTCTTTGGAGGAGGCAAGACCATCCGAGACGGGATGGGTCAGGCACCGGTGACGAACCGAGAGGGTGCCCTGGACTTGGTGATCACGAACGTCATCGTCATGGACCCGATCATGGGAATCGTGAAGGGCGATATTGGCGTCCGGGAAGGCCGGATTGTCGGGGTGGGGAAGGCCGGAAATCCCTATGTCATGGACGGCGTTTCGCCGGGCCTCGTCATCGGACCGGGCACCGAGGTCATTGCGGGTGAGCATCTGATTGCGACGCCCGGTGCGATTGACTCACACATCCACATGATCGCGCCGCAGCAGGTCTGGGAGGCCTTGTGCAACGGCATCACCACGTTCATCGGTGGTGGAACCGGTCCGGCGGATGGAACCAAGGCCACGACAAGCACGCCCGGGCCATGGAACCTAGCGAGGATGCTGCAGGCGTGTGAGGGACTTCCAGTGAACTGGGGGTTCCTCGGGAAAGGTAACAGCAGCCGCCCTGATCCACTCCGCGAGCAAATTGAGGCGGGTGCGTGCGGGCTGAAAGATCACGAGGACTGGGGCACGACGCCAGCGGTCATCGACTGCAGTCTGCGCGTGGCCGACGAGTACGACATCCAGCTTGCGATTCACACCGATACCCTCAATGAAGCAGGCTTTCTCGAGGACACGATTGCTGCGATAAATGGTCGTACAATCCACACCTTCCATACAGAGGGTGCCGGCGGGGGCCACGCGCCAGACATCATCCGGATTGCGGGGGAACCGAACGTCCTGCCCTCTTCGACCAATCCCACGAGGCCGTTCACGATCAACACCCTTGACGAACATCTTGACATGTTGATGGTCTGCCATCACTTGAACCCGGATGTTCCAGAAGACGTGGCCTTCGCGGAAAGCCGCATCCGTGCCGAAACGATTGCAGCCGAGGATGTCTTGCACGATCTCGGAGTTCTCTCCATGTACTCATCAGATTCCCAAGCGATGGGAAGGGTTGGGGAGAGTTTCACGAAACTGTGGCAGACCGCCGACAAGATGCGTCGGGAGCGGGGGGCGCTAGACGCCGACCGCGGGACGGGCGCAGACAACGAGCGCATCCTCCGCTACCTCGCCAAACTGACGATCAATCCTGCCATCGCTCATGGCATCGGTCATGAAGTCGGATCGATCGAACCGGGAAAACTTGCAGACATCATCCTTTGGACCCTCCCGTTCTTCGGAGCCAAGCCGAAACTCGTCATCAAGGGCGGGTTGATTGCGTGGGCGGCGATGGGCGATCCGAATGCTTCGATCCCGACACCCGAACCAGTCTTTTACCGGCCGATGTTTGGGGCACTCGGGCGTGCAATGAGTGAGACGTGCGTGACGTTTGTTTCCCAAGCAAGCATTGATCGACAGATCGGCTCACGACTCGGTCTCGAACGGCGTCTGGTGGCGGTACGCGGGTGCCGGACCCTGACCAAGCAGTCGATGGTTCGTAACTCCGCGACACCTCGGATCGAGGTTGACCCCGAAACCTACACCGTCCGGGTTGACGGCGAAATAGCAACATCCCAACCCGCCACGAGCCTCCCACTCACCCAGGCGTACTACATTGTTTGACGGAACGTGGCGATCGGAATTTGACGTGCAAGGGCATGTTCGGGCAAGCCGATGGCAATGCCATCATTGCGCCCGCTACTCAGTGACCGCACAAGAGGACCAATCCGGTCGCTTAAAGACGGAGCAGTGCTCATGAGCGTCCATCACGTGGTTGCCAGTTCGAACGTCGGGGCTGATGGGGTCATTATTGACCCTTCGCTCATCTGTCACGGGTCGTTTCAGGCCGGTCGGATCGCCGCTCTCGGTGGCCGTGTCGAGGCAGCGACGCATCGCAATCTGGACTTTGCTGACCACCGAATCGATGTGTGCGTGGTCGTTGAGGCGCTGTCGCGTGGCGCTGTCGTCATCCGTGACGGCGATGCATACCAGGTGGCGCGTGTGGCGCCGGAGTGTTTCGGGCACTTTGGCAGGGTAAATGTCGGTGCCAGGCGGGATGCTTGGCTGCGCGCCATCAGCGAGTCCCGCCGTGCACGGCAGTCGGGTCAGGGCAAAGTGGCCCCAGGTCCACATGACGCCACCCCTGGAAGCCCGGTGACCATGGAAGGGTCGGCACAATGATTCGCGTCGACACGGTGATTGGCAACCTGCACGATGGGTATGAGTTGCCGGTTCAGTTTGAACAGGACGTTCTCTGGCTTAGTCGATGGGATGCACAGAAGCGACGCCTGCGCAAGAAGTCCGTGGGCGGTCGTGACCTGGCACTCGCTTTGGTACGCGCAGGCGAATTGCGCGACGGCGATGTCCTCGCACTGGACGGGGACGCTGCGGTCGTTGCCCGAATTGAAGCTGGCGAGGTACTGGTATTCACGGTTGATCCAACCGAACCCGGTCGCGCCCCCGGACATGTCGGAGCCGAAACCCAGTCAGTCTCAGTTCGCGCGCTTCGCCTTGGCCACGTCCTCGGAAACCAGCATTGGCCGATGCGCATTCGTCAGGATGGCGACCACGTGGAGGTCGTCGTGCCTCTGACCATTGACCGTCGTGTCGTGGATGCGGTTGTCCGGTCGCACCGCCTGGAGGGGGTGAGCTACGTTTTCCGGGCCGCCGGACATGACGAACTGGAACTCGTTGGTGACGCCTCGCATGTCCACGCGGATGATCACGTATACGAACGCCTCAGGCACCCTGGGAACGAGGAAAGCACCGAGATGCCCATCGGCGGGCTCTCGAAGGGCGCCGACCTTTCCGATCTTACGGTCACAGGGCTCACCCACACGCACGATGGCTCAACGCATTCCCACTGACGGCATGGCGGATGGGCGCACGCTCGGGGAAAGTTCACCATGACCGAGGTTCATGTAGACAGATCAGAGGTAGTGACACCCGACGCGCTGCTCGCTCTGATGCAATTGGCAGACTCTTCGTTTCCTGCAGGCTTGTTCACGTTCTCAAACGGGCTTGAAATGGCCGTCAACGCCGGTCTGGTTCACGACGCCGCGAGTCTCGACCTGTACCTTTCCGATTGGTTGGCGTGGTCGGTCGGGCCAGGTGACGCCGTTGTCGTGGCTGCGTCCCACCGTGCAACCTCGAGTGGCAACGTGGAGCAACTCTTCGAGATTGCCAGGTGGGTGCACGCTTCTCGGATTCCGCGGGAGGCACGGGATGCGTCGAGTCGGCCCGGTGCCCGGATGTTGACCACCGCACGCGATCTGGTGCCCTTTGGCCCTGGGCGCAACGTTGTCGTAGCTCTTGCGAATGCTGTCGAAAAGGGGGCTGTCCCCGCCCCGTATGCGGTTGCCTTCGGGGCATGTGCCGAGGCCTGCGGTGTTCCCGTAGGCGCCGCCGTCCTTGCGTTGGTGCAGGGGGCGGCGATGGGACTGCTTGGAGCGGCGTTGCGGTTGATGCGGATTGACCACCGGCAGACCCAGGCAATCCTGCGCGGGCAAGCGCCACGGATTGCCTCGATCGCTGCTTCCGCCGTCGAGCGTGACTGGCGTTCTATCAGCCCGGGACATCCGGGGCTTGACTTGATCCAGATGCACCATGAAGGTGCGTACGTGCGCCTGTTCATGAGTTAGCGTCTCAAGACTTCCAGATTACACGTTGGAGAATGCCCTATGACTGCTGTGGAATACCGTGGTGCCGTGCTCACGCCCGCGTCGGGTATCGAGCCTACCGACGAGGGTGTCCGACCCTTGCGTATCCCGCGCGTGGGAATTGGCGGACCGGTCGGTTCGGGCAAGACCGCGCTCATAGAACAGGTCGTTCCAAGGTTGATCGAGGAGGGGTACCGGGTCGTGGTCATCACCAACGACATCGTGACCGTGGAGGATGCGGAACACGTTCGACGGACATTGAAGGGCATTCTGGCCGAGGAACGGATCCTTGGAGTTGAAACAGGAGCATGCCCTCACACTGCGATACGTGAGGACCCGAGCATGAACCTGGCGGCTGTCGAGGAGATGGCCGTCAAGTTTCCCGACTCTGACCTCATATTTATAGAGAGCGGTGGCGACAACCTCACGCTTACCTTTTCACCGTTGCTCGTGGACTACTTTGTGTACGTCATCGACGTCGCTGCAGGGGACAAGATTCCCCGCAAGAATGGCCCTGGCATCACGCAGAGTGACCTCCTCGTGATCAACAAGACCGACCTTGCCCCTTACGTTGGCGCTGATCTGTCGGTCATGGACCGGGATGCCCGACGCATGCGGGGTTCCCGGCCATTTGTGTTCACCAATTGTGCGACTGGCGCCGGCGTGGCGGATGTTGTCGCGCGCCTACGCGAGGATGTCCTCTTCTAGTGGATCGCGGATCTCCAGCTCAATGGGACGCGTGGGTGGATCGCACGTTTCCGAAGGTGGAACCTGACGGAACACGCATCGGGTGGTGCTGTTTTAAAGTTCCCCGCTGCCGTGCCCGTCACCGGATATGACACCCGATTTCGCGCATCGTTTGGCGCATAGTGCCCGATCACAAGGGATGCTCGAACTCCATGTCGGTCTGCGCCATGATGAGGACTGGCCTAACGGTCGTTCAGGCCCGAGACCCACGACCGTACGCCTTGCGGGTGGGCACCGTGCACCCATGCACCTTGGCCGACTTCTGTACCCCGACGCGTCTGCGCCGGACATGGCCTACGCGTATGTAACCACCATCGGAGGGGGTCTCTTGGATGGCGACACGCTTTCCACCTCAATAGTTGCCGCCCGTGGATCCCGCCTGCACGTCACCACCACTGGTGCAACCCGGATCTATGGGATGGATCATGGGATTGCGATCCAGTCGACGTCCATTCGTGCTGATGAAGATGCGTACGTGGAAGTTGTTCCCGATATGGTCATTCCGTTTCGTGGTTCAGCATTTCAAAATGACACGTACGTAACGGTCGCCGAGAGTGCCACGGTGGTCGTATCGGAAATCATCATGCCTGGTCGTACCGCGTCTGGCGAATGGCATGAATACCGGTCATTCTCGACGAGATTGACTGCGCGGCGCCCCGATGGGCACGTACTCGCGGTGGATGCGTTCGTCCCGGCCCCCTCACCAGTCGGGGCGCGACCATTTGCATCCACACTGCCGCCTGGTTTAGGGGTCATCGTGTCGGTCTTCGCATTCGCACCCGTCAGCCAGCAGGCGGGACTTGTCCGTTCCCTTGCGGTCTTGCCTCCAACATCGCACCAGGTTTGGGCAAGTTCCGAGCGACGCCAAACTACACGTCATCAAATCGGAAGCCTTGACGGTGCAAGCACTGCTTCTGATCGAAGGGCCGGTCCCCCTTGGGCGGTGACGGCGCTTCCGAATGACGCGGGCATTGCTGTCCGTCTCATCGCCTGCGATGGTCATTCGGCGCGTTCGGCACTTACCTCAATCTGGCGTGCGTTCCGTCGGGCAATGACCGGTGCTGAACCCGGGAGGCTCCGAAAGAATTAGTGCTTCGCGTCACATGACCACGAGCCAAGCTCGGCAAGTCTGTGAACGATGTTCCAAACAGTTGCGGTTAGCCACGTGTTCTATCGAGACGCATTATTGGCGCGAGCAATAGAGTCACTGATCATTGATAGTGAACGAAGTGCAATACTCAAGATAAGCTGTGTCTCTGGATCGCGAACGTTAATTCCGAGGATTTCCTCGATCCGTTCGATCCGGTAGAGCACCGTATTGCGGTGAGTATGCAGAAGGGACGCCGCTTCTTGGGGACGGCCACCGCAACGCAGGTACACCTCAAGGGTCTGACAGAGGTCACCATTCGTTCGCGCGTCATGATCACGAAGGGCGCCAACGTGATCGGTGCAGTACGCGTCGAGTTCTGCGGGATCGACGGTTGCGAGGAGCCGGTAGATGCCGATGTCCTGAAATGATGCGGCGATTGCTCGACCTCCGAATCGGGTGACCGCATCGCAGGCGCGCTGCGCTTCTCGATATGACCGGATCACTTCGTCCACACGGAGAACTGGTCTGCCCAATCCCACTCGTATTCGGTCTTTGGTCCCATCCCCCGGGGTGCTCCGCTGGTCTGATGGCGTCGGGTCGAATCCATCGCTGACGTTCTGGGACACATTGAATAGTGCATTCAGCGATGCGATTGTCGTGCGAAGACTGACGTTTTCATCAAGGTTTCCGACGATCACCGCGACTCGGCCAGATCCAACTGGCGCCCAAATCAGTGGTGCGCGCTGGTTCAAGGGAACGCGCGTTGATGCACGTCGCGGTCCTTCTCCAGATAGCGCTCGTGCGATTTCGTTGAGATCACCTGTTGCCAC
>DDYL01000102.1:14190-15630 GCA_002347925.1 Chloroflexi bacterium UBA2235
GCGGATCACTTCCATTGAAGTTGCTACCGACGCCGCTTCGAGGGCGACGCGGTGGTCAGGGTCTCGGTCGAACCCTCGCCGGGAACTCCTTGTCTCCTGAGAAATGTCCAGTCGTGATGGTGAGGCGGAACCGGACAAATTGGTCTGGGTTGTGGAAGGATGCATCTCATTTCCACTATCCGGAACAATCACCGACAGGAACCCGCCCGGATCCGTGCCAGAACCGACGGGAGCGACGAGCCTGTGCCATCGACATGCATTAGGGTGACCATCTTCTACCAACGGCATGCGAAAGACGCCCGAAGGTTCAGATCCTCGCCGGTTCTCCACCATCCATCGTCGGAGCATCAGGCGCGTCGGTCGCAGAAGTGCCGGGATATCTGGCGCGTGTTTTTCCAGGTCACGGGGCCATCCGGTCTCTGGCAGTGCCCATTCGGTGCAATAAAGCTGTTCGTCCTCCCAGGCTACTGGAAATCTGGTGACGTCGGAGAGTTCCGCAACAATCGCCCTGAGGCCCTGGCCTGAGAGCGCGAGACTGGTAAATCGCTGTTGCAATGCCTGACCAGACCGGATGAGCCGTTCCCGGAGTTCGGCGAGATAGCGGTTGATGTCCAGGTCGAGTGAGTCGATGTTTGTCGTCTTGGGTACCAGGAAGAGGGGTAACGATCTGAGGTCTGATTCCCGTGAGGCTTCGTCAACCAGCGGGTGTTCAAGGTCAAGGTCAAAAACGACGATCCCGCTGATCCCTGCACCAGACAGTTGGGTGACAAGCCTGACGAGGGCACCGGTTTCACCGGTCAAGGCGAGAAGTGGGAACGGAACTAGGGCGATTTCTCCGCCGCGGAGACTATGGAATGCCGGGGTGCGCGCGCGGAACCGCGCCGTGTTCGTCACGAGGCGCTCGAGCCCGGCGGTTCCGCCAAGAAGGCACGTGCCCACCGGAAAGATGTCGTTGCTAAGCGCGTTGATCGAGATCATGCCTTGGTCAGAGCCCTGAATGGTCGGGAAGGTCTTGCAGGGGTTGTGTCCGTCATCGTAGAGACGGGTTCCTGATCACCGGTACGCCCAAAGTGCACGAAGCAGATTCATGTTTGAGGGGTAGATCGCACAACCCGCGCTTTTCACGGCGTCAGGCATCGACCTCGCAAACGCGGCCTCGGCATTTGCAGACTTGTCTGAAGGGCAAATCATGGCCGCAAGTGCCGCAGGTGGCGCGGCCGCAAGAATCGGTTTGCAGGTTACGGATTTTGAATTTTCAGGGAAGCGCGCGGCGTTGCGGCAGCCGCGGGAGAAGTTGCGGATCGGTCATTTGGCCGATGTGAACTGTGGGGCGTGACCGCAGGCGCCGAAGATGAAGTTGCAGAACAAATCGCGTTGCTGGAGACCTGCCAGTCGAATGCAATGCGGGCGTGTTGGCCGACACGCGACTTGTACCAGGCA
>DDYL01000102.1:15663-29668 GCA_002347925.1 Chloroflexi bacterium UBA2235
TGACTGGCGGACGAGCTCCGGGCGAACTACAGGGAGGGATCGGTCAACTCATGGCACTCAGGATTAACTTCAACTACGCGTCGCTTCAGGCCCAGCGTGGTTTCGGGGCGGCGGAAAAGCTTGGGCAGCGTGCCGGGGCGCAGTTGGCGTCCGGTCTCCGCATCAACCAAGCCGCGGATGACACCGCTGGGATGGCGATCAGTGAAAAGCTGAAGAACCAGGTACGCGGTCTCAACCAGGCACAGCGGAACGTCCAGGATGCGTCAAGCCTCTTGCAGACCGCCGAGGGTGCACTCACCGAGACCCATTCTCTTCTGGCCCGGATGCGTGAACTTGCGGTGCAGGCAAGCAACGACACCTTGCAAGCCAGTGACCGCGCGAACGCGCAACTCGAGTTCACGGCCCTCTACGCTGAGATTGACCGCATCGCGAGTGCAACCCAGTTCGACGGCACTGTGCTGCTCGATAACAGCAGTGTCGTCACGGGCATGTCGATCCAGATTGGTGCGAACTCGGGCGACGCCCTCACGTTCACTATCAGCAGCGCAAAGGCCACAAGCCTGAATGCCGCGTTCGTGGCCATGAACACCGCAACGACCTTGACTGTCGGGTTTCAGACGACCGCGAGTGCCGTAATCTCGGCACTTGACACGGCGATCAACACGGTCAGCACTTATCGGTCAAACATCGGCGCCATGCAGAACCGTTTGTCATCGGCCACGAACTACATCGGTGTCGCGTCCGAGAACACGGCCGCTGCCAACAGCCGGATTGCCGACGCGGACATTGCGACCAGCATGAGTGAACTGGTCCGCGCACAGATCCTGCAGCAGGCCGGCATCTCGGTGTTGGCACAGGCTAACCAGGCACCTGCGTTGGTACTGCAGCTTCTGAAGTAGCGTTGATCCGGAGCGCAAAGCTCTGCCACATCGGCGTAACCACCGGCTTACACGCCAGGATCGGTTGCGCCGATGCTCGTTTGCTACGACTGGTTCCGTTCCGGAGCATGAAGGGCGTCAGCTACCCGTATCCTCGTGCAAAGCCTTCCGTTAGGCCGTGGTAGGAAGAGTGGCACATGACACTAAATTTCGAATTGCTGAAGTCGCTTTCTGAGACGCCCGGTGTGCCGTCACGTGAGGAAGCAATCCGTGCGGTCATCGTTGAGGCAATGCGGCCGTTGGTCGATGAGGTTCGCATTGACGCAATCGGCAATGCAATTGGCATTCGGCATCCGCGCGGTCACAAGGGGCCCGGTGCCCCGGTGAGGCGCGTGCTCATCGCGGCGCACATGGACGAGATTGGGTTCCTGGTGCGTCACGTCGACAAGAAGGGGTTTCTTCGCTTGCAACCAGTCGGTGGTTTCGACCCCCGAAACCTTGTTGCCCAGCGGGTCACCGTGACCACCCGTGACGGCGAGCAACTTCGTGGCCTTCTCATGCCACAGGGCAAGCCGATCCATCTCATGCGGGGCGAGGAACCAAAGGCCCCGAAGATTGAGGAACTCTTTGTGGATCTTGGTTTGCCAGCCGAGACTGTGCAAGCCAAGGTTGAGATCGGGGACATGGTCACGTTGCACCGTGCCTTCGAGCACGTTGGCGACCACGTTTCCGGAAAGTGCCTGGACGACCGCGCCTGCGTGTACGTCATGCTGGAAGCACTCCGCGCCCTCGGGGACCACGAGATTGAAGTGGTTGCCGTCGCCACGGTCCAGGAAGAGGTTGGGTTGCGCGGGGCGCAGGCAATTGCACATGACTGGCATCCGGATATCGCGATCGCGCTTGATGCGACGCTCGCGGTGGATATCCCGGGAGGCAGTGAGGAGAACTCGGTCACCGAACTTGGCAAGGGTGTCGCGATCAAGGTGATGGATTCGTCGTCGATCAGCGATCCCAAGCTCGTTCGGTTTTCACGTGACCTCGCGACCAAACACGAAATTGCCTATCAGCTTGAAATTCTGCCTGCCGGTGGCACTGACGCCGGAATGCTCCAGCGCATTCACGGAAGTCGACCGACAATCACGTTCAGTCTGCCCGTCAGGTACGTGCACACCGTCAACGAGATGGCCAGTGTCGCTGATCTGGATGCGGCCGTGAGGTTGCTTGCACGTGTCCTCGAGGAGTCGCACACCTTTGGGCATGCCTGAGACAGTCCAGGCGATTGAACTGGTTGGACCCTCGAGGTGATCCGAGGGTCCTGATGGGGGGCACCATGACCGCTTCGGCGCATCGCCCAAACCTCATCTTCTTCATTCCCGATGAACTCCGCGCCTCCAGCGTTGGCTGTTACGGAGATCCGGTTTCACTGACGCCGAATATCGACCGTCTTGCATCGCAGGGCACGCGGTTCGACCAGTGCCATGCACAGCACACGGTTTGCACGCCTTCAAGGACGAGTTTCACTACAGGGTGGTATCCGCACGTCCGGGGGCATCGCACCCTCTGGAACATGCTTCGTCCCGAGGACCCGAACCTCCTCAAGTACCTCAAGCGGGCCGGTTATGAAGTCATCTGGGGTGGGAAGAACGACTTGCTTTCCCCCGATGCGTTTGCCGGAAGCGTTTCGGATTGGAACGTCGGGCGGTTCAGTACCAGTGCACGTCCGGGAGGACACGGGACACCGCCGTATTCATTCGACGACCCACGCTATTACACATTCCTTTACGAAGCGATGCCGGACGGCATAGAGACGGTCGGTGATTTCCAACACGTCGACGGCGCGGTTCAGTGGCTTCGGCAGCGTAAGTCCGATAGCGGGCGACCGTTTGCGTTGTATCTGCCACTGACCTTCCCGCACTGTCCCTACCACGCACCCGAACCATTCCACTCCCGATATTCTGCCGATCAGATCGGACCATTGCGCCCATCGGGGCTCCCCGGCAAGCCGGACTTCCATGCGCGGATCCGGGAGGCGCGTCGCCTAGGGGAACTCGACGAGCGTTTTTTCCGGGAACTCCACGCCGTGTACCTGGGCATGATCGGAGTAACCGACGCGCTTTTGGGCATGCTTCTGAATGCGCTTGATGAGACTGGGCACGCATCTGACACGGCGGTATTCCTGTTCGCCGACCACGGGGACTGGGCGGGCGATTACGGGCTTGTCGAGAAGTGGCCGTCGGCACTTGACGATTGCCTGACCCGCGTTCCGCTCATTGTTCGTGTTCCGGGAGACGGGTTCGCCCGGGGACATGTCGTTGCTGAACCGGTCGAACTATTTGACGTGATGGCTACCGCCCTTGATCTGGCCGGAATCGTTGCCACTCACACGCATTTCGCGCGTTCACTCGTGCCGCAGTTGGCTGGCGCACCCGGCGACCCCGACCGGGCAGCGTTCAGTGAGGGTGGATACGACCCGCATGAACCACACGCCTTCGAAGGTCGTCCGGAGTCAGGCGGATTGTTCCGCGATCCCTCCCACATCTACTATCCAAAAGGGCGCTTGCAACAGGATCATCCGCTCAGTGTATGCAGGGCCACGTCGATCCGGACCATGACCCACCGCCTGGTTCGTCGGCCACTTGGCGTCTCAGAACTCTACGATCTTGCCGTGGACCCCTTGGAGTTGCACAACGTCTACGGTGACGTTCAGTACGCGACGGTGCGCGGTGATCTTGAGCAGCGACTTCTGGACTGGTACATCCATACCGCTGACGTTGTTCCCCCTCTCGAACACCCGCGTAGCCTTCCCCGGTTTGATGGACCCTCCAGCTAAGTAGCCGGGTCTCTTTGAGCCATTGCCGTTGGGATATCCCGCACGAAGTAGGAGGAGCCAAGATGACGACCGAGTGCGAAGTGCCTGCACCTGATATCGAGGTTCTGGTGAATGAGGCGTTCAGCTTGATCCGTGGCCGTCGGTTTGGCGAGGCACGGGACACGGTTGAACGGATCGAGGAAATGGATCGTGCCGATCCCTTTGGCGCGCATGCCCGAATACACCTCCATATAGATGAAGGCACATTTGAGGAGGGGGTTGAGCGGGGTATTGCCTACCTGACCGCGAATGATCCATTTGACGGGATCAATGTCCACAACACCATGCATGTCGCGTCGCTCCTGATGGAACTCGGACGCGCCACCGCGTCAATCGAGTGGCAGGAACGGGTGATGGTGCCTTCGGCACCGGGTCAGCCTATGTCCTATCCGGGCGCCGTCAACCTCCTCTGGCAAACCGAGGTCCTTGGGTATGGCCGCAGCTCCGGACGAGCGCTGCCATGGCGGACACTCGCGCCGACAATTCCCATTGATCCGAACCATGCCGCTGATGTTTCAGAAATGATTGTTCGCGTAATGCCGTTGGTCGCACTGTCCGACGAAGCAGGTATTGATGCGCTGCTGGCATCTCTTGCTGACGCCGACGAATCTGCCGAAGGAGTGCATTCCCAGGATCGCGCGGCTGCCGTGCATACAGTTACGGAGGGTCTGCGGGCGTGGTGGCATGGAGATGCCCACGTCGCTGCAAAACACCTCGGAGAGGCACTTCCAGTCTTGTCCCGATTTACGGATTATCCCGGTCAGTTCGCAGTCATCGAGGACACCTTGATCGATGCGGAGTGGCACTCCGGAGCACGGATCCACTCCGAACGGATCCTTCGTGGTCGCGTCGGCGCCTATGCGATGCCTCGTCCACGGGACCAGTTCTGGTTAGGGAGGATTCTTGCCTCGACGGGTCGAGTAACCGAGGGTGGTGATCTGCTGGAGACAGCACGGTTACGTTGGGTCGGTGCTGATGGCAATTCGCCTGAGCTTCGGACGCTCGAGACCGTGACTGCCTCGAGTTGATGAAGCCTGTGGCCGATTGACCAACCTAATCAGGCCCGGCTATTGTGTGCCCGCACCAAGTTTGAGGAGATGATTAGTGACCGCACCATTGAGCAATACCACGTCCGGCTTCTCTCGGCGGCGCGCCTTGGCGGGCGTCCTCGGCGCCGGCAGCATCCTGGCGGCCTGCGGTGGGGAGGCGGCTCCCGCTGCTCCGGCAGCCAAGGCTGAACCGACGAAAGCGCCGGTAGCGTCGGCACCAACGGCGGCTCCAGCTGCAACAATTGCGGCAACCAAGCCCGCTGCGACTGCCGTCCCTGCACCAGCCGCCGCCAAGGGCAAGGTCGTATTCATGACCCAGGGAACCGACCCTGCGGATGAGGCCCGCTACAAGCCCTTGGGTGAGCTCTTCAACGACAAGAAGGGTTCGGTGACCGTTGACATCATTCAGGGAGACGCAGGTGGTGGTGCTGTCAACGCGCAGGCAAAGCTGATTGCCCTGGTGGCATCGGGAACGGCGCCCGACGTGTTCTGGACGCACGCGTACATCTCCCCGAACTTGCAGAAGCTCAACCTGGTGGCCGACATAAGCCCGTATCTCGCGTCCGACAAGGATGTGAAGTTGACCGACTTCTTCGAAGCAGCGACGAAGGATTACAACGTCGGTGGCAAGCAGTACGGTCTGCCACGCGAGGCCACGACCACCAATCTTGTCTATAACAAGGAACTTTTCGCCAAGAATGGTGTCAGCCTTCCAGATGAGTCCTGGACTTGGGAGACCTATCTGGACGCGGCCAAGAAGATGACTGGTGGTACCGGCGCGCAGGCCACCTGGGGCACCGCAGGATGGGCCGGGGTTGGCGCTGCTCCCTACTATCCCTATATCAAGGTGTGGCAGGAGGGGGGCGACATCGTCGATGCCACCCGCCAGAAGTTCACGTTGCACCAGTCGCCGGCGGCGGATCAGATGCAATGGATCGCCGACCTTATCAACAAGCAGAAGGTTCACCCGTTCGGTGATTCCTTCCCTGGCCAGAACATGGCAGAAGCCTGGAACACCGGCCGAATTGGCATGGTGCCGTCAATCTCGGTCTACGCAAACTTCAGCAAGGCGACCTTCGAGTGGGACATCGCTCCAATCCCCAAGGGCAAGTCACGCGTCACGCGCACGGCATCGGCGGGCCATAGCATGACGGCGGCAGGCAAGAACAAGGACGCAGCTTGGGAATTCCTCAAGTTCCTTGGCAGCAAGGCGGCCTACGAGCACTGGGCGAAACTGGGTCTGACGATCCCTACGCACAAGGATGTCGCGTCGAGTCCGCTGGTTCTCAAGCCTGATACGGCCCCGAAGAACGCGAAGCTTGCACTCGATGCATTTGCCTACGCCAAACCGGAACCGATCAGTGGTGACTGGGGCAATGTTGGCAACGAGATCACCAAGGCAATGGGTCCGGTTTACGAGGGGAAGGCCACCGCAAAGGACGCCCTGACGTCAATCGTCGGAATGATCGAAGGCCTCCTGGGCAAGGTGCCCGACGCACCGAAGGTGTAAGTCTCGCGACAATATGCCGTTGAACAGGACTGGCCCCCGAAGAGGGGGCCAGTTTCATTTCGGAAGAGGAGGGCGCCTACTTGGCGACGTGCTTGCGGATGAAGGGAAGTCCAGTGCGTTCGTTCTCCACGACCTCGTACCCCTCGGGCAACGCGGGAAGGACTTCACCCGGCTTGGCTTCCTTGGCGAAGTAATGGATCTTCTGCTCGCGACCACCGCGGAGGGTGACCATCTTGCCGTGAAGGAAGTAGGTCTGCCCCTTCTTGTTGACGTGACTGAATGCCATCAGGATCTCCTTTTACGTTCCGGGCAACTGCCCGTATCGGGTTCGCGAAAACCTACCGACTAGCCATCGATCCCCCACGAACTCGTCGCAAGCGCGACCGGCCATCCGTCTCGATCGGTAGACCTGCACCGTACCATGCCATGAACCCGCCGTTCAGGTTGAAAACACGTTCAAACCCACGGCTTCGAAGGATCATAGCGGCAATTCCAGATCTCAGGCCACTCTGGCACATGGCGATGATCTCACCATCCTTCGGAAGAAGGTCCAGGTTGCGGGTGAGGTCCCCGAGCGGAATGTGCAATGCGTCTTCGGCATGGCCTGCCTGCCATTCCGCGGGCGACCGGACGTCGATCAACAGCACGCCTCCACGCTGTCGAGCGTGTGCGTCGCGCGCCGAAAGATTCCCTCCCTTGGGACCGCCCCAGAAGATGTGCCATAGCCGAGCCAACATACTATTCAGTCTCCAATGGTTTCTGTACGTGGATTTCGGGAAGCGAGGGATCGCAAGCCGGGATTCTTAGATCTACTTCGAGACCGGAAGGCCGGCGCGCTCCCACGACGTCATTCCGCCTCGCATGTTGACGGCATGTTCGAAGCCGGCATCACGCAGGATTGACACTGCCCGGGACGAACGGCCTCCGCTCGTGCAGACGGCAATGATCTCCGCATCCCGCGCAAGTCTCCCCACCTGCGTTCCCAATCGGCCAAGTGGGATATGGATCGCGCCTTTGACGTGGCCGGACGCCCATTCATGTTGTTCGCGCACGTCCAGGATGACGCTTCCAGTGCCTTGGCGTCCGAGTGCCTCGAAAGGGGAGAGATCCTTGGTGGTAGCTGTGCCACCAAGCCACGCCAGCAGTTTCTGAAACATCGTCGTTCCTTTCTGGTCAGGCTTTCTTAGTCACGTGAAGTTCGTTCGGGGGCCTGGCTCATGTCGAACGTGACAGTAGTTGCACCGTACGGACCACCTTGCGCCGGGCCTCGGCAGGAGACTGTGCATCGAAGCACTTCTCGAGGTTTGCCATGACAATCTGGGCGGCGGTGCGCTCAAGCGCGGCCCGCGCCGCCATTACTTGAGTAAGGATCGCTTCACAGTCGGCACCGGTAACGATCATCTTTTGCACGCCCCGTACCTGTCCCTCGATGCGCTTCAGCCGGTCGAGGATCGGTCCGATGTTCTGGTCGTCCGTGGCATCCGGTTCATCGAGTGATTTGTCAATTGCTGCGGGTTCCATGGTGCCCCCTCCTGTTTCGGTTGCGCTCGTGTGAGGTTCCATGTCCTGCCAGTACATCGCACGCCCAGCGGGATCGAGGCTGCCTTGGCATTTTGCGGGTTCTCCGCCCAAATATACCCTACTGGGTATAGTATATCGGATAACGCATACGATCCCGCAAGGCGTTGCATCGAACGTGGTTCAAGGGAAAAGGGAAATCTGATGGATCCGAGAGATCACGACCACGACCACGATCACAATCACAACCGCGATCACGGGCACCACGCGCACCACCATGGATCGGCGCACCGCACGCACCGGTTTCATCCTTCGCAACTTGATCGGCTGACAAGCGCCGAACGCCACGCGGAGTTACCACCACTGGCCTCGCTCAGTGCGGCGGGTTTGGTCGGCGGGATGACCGTGATTGACCTGGGATGTGGCCCGGGGTTCTTTGCCATTCCGGCCGCCGGCATCGTCGGGCCCATGGGTCACGTCTACGGGGTTGATGTGCAGGCAGGAATGATTGAACACCTGAGAGGCGAAATTGACCGGAGGCAAATCCCGAACGTCTCAGTCCTCCTTTCGACCGAATCCCGCGTCGCCCTCCCCGATGAGACGGCCGACATCGTGTTCATTGCAATGGTCTTGCACGAGGTTGATGACCCGGTTGCATTCCTTGGTGAAGCGGGCCGACTGGTCAAGCGCGACGGCGCCATCGCGATCATCGAGTTCCACAAGCGGGATGACTTGGTGGATGGTCCGCCTATGGCCCATAGGGTGTCCGTGGGTGAACTATCCGGCTTGGCCACGTTAGCGGGTTTGAAGGTTGGTTTGACCACCGATCTAACTGATCGCTTTTACCTGACGAAACTGACCCGCGATATCGGTTGACGTGGACCCTGGTCGTCAGTTCAGTGGCATACGGGCGACCTTGAGTACCCGCGCAGGCTGGACACGTCTGTGGTCAGGGAGAAAATAACGAGCAGGTCGCGTGATGGGATGTGACTGTCTCTGGTGGCCAGGTGGGTGGTCGCTTGCCTGCACCCACAGCGGTTGATCACGGTGCTTGACGTGTCTCTTCCCAAAGGCTGGCGAATATCCGGGTGGCTTCCTTAGGGTCGGAGGCATGCATGATCGCGGACCCGACCCGAATGCCGTCAGCACCGGCGAGCAAGAACTGTGATGCTCGGGCTGATGTCATCCCTCCGCCAACAACCAGGGGTTCTGGCGAGACGGTCCGAATTCGCTTGAGCAGGGAAACCCCAGACGGTCCGGCAGCCGAACCACTACTGCCTGTTGCGAAGATCGGCCCGACAATCAGGTAACTGGCCCCCGCGCGCTTTGCCAACTCGGCATCCGAGACCGAGGCCACCTCTACTCCGATCATTCGGTCGGGACCAACCAGACGCGCCGCATCATAAGGACTGAGATCGTCAACTTCCAATGACGTGACGATGCCGTCGCATGCGGATGCCAATACGATGTCCGCGCGTCCCCGGATCACAACCGGAACCCCTGCCAGACGGCATCGCGCCCTGACCTCACGGGCAACTACCACGCCTCGGCCGACGGGGAGACCGTCGAGACGCAGTTCCACCATCGTCACGCCACCGGCCAGTGCTTGTTCAACGATGTCGGGGAGCCGATCAGGTGCGACGAGACTGGCGTCAGCTCGCAGCACAATTCGGACCGATTCCAGTACGTGCACATTTGGCGCTGGTTCCTCGTCGGAAGCCGAATGGGCTTGGGAGTTGGTGCCAGCCAACGTATCGAGCAGGGTCGGCCAGAACTGTCCCGGACCCTTTGACTGTGCAGCGTCCACGGCGGCGCCAAAGATCTCAACCCCGGCGACGGCGGCAGATGCGAGGTCAACCCCGCTCGAGGCGATTGCACCGATGACCGCGTCGATCGCCCCGTCGAAATCGGGGATCAAGTCGCGGCCCGCTCCGGAAGAGATGTTTCTGGTCCAGGTCTCCTGACCGTCCGTGATCGCGATCGTTTCGCCGGTCATCACCACCAGTGAGCCGGTGGACTTGGCCACCCGAACCGCCAGGCTGGCAGTCGCGATTGCGACTTCACGGCTAGCTGACGCGTCGGGAGGCACCGGCCACGCCAGATAGTCAGGTACATGGGCATTGATTAGCGCCGTCAAGTCGGCAATTGACCCGCGGATGATTGCCGGACGCATGGCCGCGACCAGCCGACGCGCTTCATTGAGGCGCCAAGGGGACCGGTCGACGCCGGTGGGAGCGAAGACCACCGGGACGCCCTCCCGTCTTGCTTGCCTGCAAATGGCGTGGATCGGTTCCCAGCGTTCGCTGACCGATGCAGTCGTATCGATGAGGATGGACTTCGAATTCGCGGCGAGTTCCAATGCGTCGTGCGGCGAGACGGACGTAACCGGGCGCGCGCCGAGGGCGGCGAGCACATCGTGGATCCGGTGTGATGACGGTGCGTATCCAAGGGCCAGAACTGGCGGACGCACTTGCCGAACACGATGCCAAGCGTCTGAAGCGCTAACCAGCGATGTCCGTGTTTTCGCGCTTGCGGCTCCGTCCGTTGATTTCCGAGTTGAAACGGATCCGTCCGGTGACGGGGCGTCCAATATGGCGTTTTCGCCTTCCCCGAATTGGGTCGCGGTTGGAACTATTGGGTCTTGTGCATGGGCCGCGTCGTGAATTGCCCCACTCGCTCTGAGCTCGAGGTCCGCTGCGTGCGGTTCGCCACCCAATTCGGTATCCAGGTCAGAGCGGATTCCGCGTTCGTCGCTTGGTTCGTCTTCTTGGCGAGGCACTTCCGACACTTCTGGGCTCCTTGATCGGACCGGGGCGATCTCGGTGGCGATACGCTTCATCAACCGAGCCAGGCGCTTGCGCCCACGTTTTTGAATGCATCCATTAAGAACAACGTGTGGCGTTGCCTCGTGTCCTTCAACCGCGCAGCAACTCGGTGACGTTGGTACCGTCCCCGAACGAACCCACGGTCTCTGATACTATTAGTTCGGTAGTATTGCGGTGGTCCTGAGAGTGCCTGGACCAACCCGCATCTGGAAGGTGGATGAACCATGGATCTGACAAAGTCCTTTCCCCGCAGCCCCAAGGCGACCATCGCTGGTGTCACAATGGCTGCCCGCGCAGCTGACAAGGGACGTGCTTCCGCAGCCGGTACGTTGGGCGAATACAACTACGACTGTCCGATGGATCGCATGCTGTTCGCTTTCCTCGGGACCGACAGCGGTGAGTACCTTGCCGCAGTATTGAGCTCCAGCGACGATTCTGGTGTTGCCAAGCTGATCGAAGCGAAGCTCGCTTCCAAGTCGCACAAGGAAATCGACGACTACAACCATCACCTTCTGGGCCACGCGCCCAAGGCTGGTACTGACGGGGTTGCCTATTTCCTTTCCGGCCGCGAAAGAGTTGGGCATGGTCGAACTGACATCTTCACGTGGCCTGACCTCATCGACGTTGAGGAGGGGCGTGAGGTTCCTCATCGTTCTGACACTCCAGACTGGGCAAAGCCCGCGCACTGACCGACGATAGGACGCTTGGTGCTTCAGACCACGACGCCGGTTCCAAGACCTTGGAACCGGCGTCTTCGTTTTGAAGCCGCGACACTCGTTTTCCGGCATTGCCACTGTCGTTCTTTACGTGTGCAATGGTCCGATTGCAAAAACAGGATCAGGAAGGATGGGACCATCAATGGACACAGTAACTCCGCTCAGGAGTCCTCGCGACATGATTTCCGGTCTCGCAATGGCGGCGCGGACCGCCGACAAGGCGAGAGTGGTTGCATCAGGCGTGGTTGGCAAAGTTGATTACAACTGCTCAATGGACCGGCAGCTGTTCGCGTTCATCGGTGCGGACGCAACCGAATACCTGAATGCCGTGACGAGTAGCGCTGACGATTCTGGGGTTGCTCGATTCGTGTCAGACCGAGTTGCCAGCAAGTCGGACGAAGCGATTTCTGCATACAACGACATTCTTCTGGGCGACTCTCCGACCGAGGGAACCGAGGAAGTCGGGTGGTTTCTTGAAGCGCGTGAGAAGCGTGGGCGTGGTCGCACCGATATCTTCACCTGGCCTGACCTCATAGACGTCGAAGAGGGACGCGATGTGCCCCTTCGCGCCGATACGCCGGAGTGGGCCAGACCCAAGGCCTAGACGGGTGTTCCGAATTGGACGGAGCCCGGCTGCGCTTACCGGCGACCGGCCCGAAATGCCGAGGAGATCATTCGGAATACAAGCGCGCCAACCCACATGAACACGAGTCTTCGAAGCAGGCGCCAAATCAATGCTGTTGCCTTTCCGTACATTGGGAGCGTATCCGGCCTGCACGCCGTCCGAGGTCAATCTTCATCCCGTCACCCATGGTTAAAGTTTGGAGCAGATCAAGCATGATGCGTCCAGATTACGTTGTGGGCGGTCGTCTGGAGTGAGCGGTTCACCATGGTTGCGAATGAATCTCCTGATGCTCGGTACTTTCATCCTGACACTCGCCATAGGGTTGACGGTGATTTTCTGGCCGTGAAACGCGGTGACGGCGACTTGGAACCTCGATCACCGGGTCTCCGCAGATTATTTCAGGATCAGCAATGACAACTTGCCGAGGATGTGGCATGTTGACCGGTTCGGACCATCGCTGGTGCGTTCGGTGCAGGCCGACTGATCACTACGTACCAAGCCCTTGCCGGAACGTGTGTGTGCTCGAACACGACACATGTGTTGGTTGCAATCGCACAATTCTTGAGATTGCGCGGTGGTCACGAGCGTCGCGCGATGAGAAATTGGCGATCATGGCCCGCATTGATCGTGCAACCCGTAGGGCTCAGTGACGCATGTTGTTCGGAGAAGTCGCGGTTACCAGCCGTTCATCTTGTCAACGATGAAGCGCCAGACGAGATAGGCGAAGAACCCGACGACGCCGAGAAACGCCAGGCCCGTGACCAGTACGATGGACATGGTTATGAGGCCAAGGCTCACGCGCAGTGCAAGGTTGAAGACGGTTGGGCCAATCGTGAGGATTGCGACACCCGCACCGAGGTAGATCGCCCATTTTGGCATCCGGTTCAACATCATTCACAGATCCCATGGGCCCGCGCATTCGCAGTCGGCTCGGTGCATCGACGAACCTGAATGCCCACGCGCCGACACTCACCACCCGCTTTCAGATGTCGTTATAGCAATCCCCGCCCGTCGACGTTCTCTTCGAAACGGGTACGGACGTGTCAGGAGTGCGTCATCCTGCTGTTGAGGCCAGGTGGGCTTCTACGGTGGCGCGTACCCCGTCATCGAAAGGTGTTGCGTCACCCCAGAACCGCTTGGAGAAGCGTGATGCATCGACTCGGTACGGTCGATCCCATTGAAACCGCATCTCCGCCATTTCCTTCAGGAATGGTACGAAGACACCCAACATCGGAAGCGACCAAAGAGGCACGACATTCGTCTTCAGAGGTCTCCCGAACGCAAGTGACGCACGCAACACGATCGCGCGGACGGATTCCGTTGGCGCACACGGCACGTGCCACGGCTGACCGAACGCATCATCGGGAGCGTCAAGCAAGGAAATGACGGCCCGGTGGATGTCTGGGACGTACGCGAAGTCATGCGGCACATCGAGAGGCGCAACGAATGAAGCAGCTTTGCCCGCAGCGATGGCTCGCATGACGTCATTGCCGATATGTGATGCCTGTACCCCAGGACCGTAGAAGTCTGAGGCCCGGAGGGCGGCGACCCGGACCCGGCCACTTTCGTGGGCAGCTCGCCACTGGCGCGTTATGGCTGCGCGCACCGAGGGCTTCGTGCCAGTTGCAGCGAGAGGAAGATCCTCATGCAGTGGGCCGGCGTGAGGTCCATACATGTACAAATTATCGAAGAAGAGCAACCTTGCGCCAGACGCTTCGCACCCCGCCAGGACGCACTCCATTGCGACGGGCCACTTTCGCTGCCAGATTTGCCCAACGTACTCGAACCCAAAGGCAGCAACGACTTGGGTTGCCCCTCGACACGCGCTGGTGACAGAGTCTTTGTCCAGGACGTCCGTGCGCACGAACCGTGCACCTGAGGGAAGGTCGGTTGGCTCAGTACGTTGGCCAACTACGACCTCGGTACCCCGCCGGACCAGTTCCGCCACGACGCCTTTTCCAACAGCTCCGTACCCAAGAACGACCACCCTGTCACTCATCTCGACCGCAACTCCC
>DDYL01000102.1:29731-31059 GCA_002347925.1 Chloroflexi bacterium UBA2235
TGGTCACGTCAGTCGGATGCGTTGCCAAATCCGTCAAGGATGTTTCCACGCAGGTATTCCATGTTCATCGTTACTCCCAACCCTGGCCGGTCCGTAAGGTGGAGGCGCCCACCGGAATTGTCGAGCGGCGAATCGATGAAGTCGTCGTACTTGCGAAGGGTGTAGCGAGACGTCTCTAGTCGGTAGAAGTTCGGGACGGTCATCATGACGTGGGCCCCGGCAAGGACATTGATGGGTCCGCTTGCATCGTGCGGGGACACAGGAATGTAGTAGGTCTCAGCCATTGTTGCGATTTTCTTGAGTTCCGAGATGCCCCCGCACCATGTCACGTCAGGCATCACGTAGTCCGCCAGTTGCTGTTCAAAGATCGTGGTGAAGTCCCAGCGGGTGTGGAGGCGTTCACCCACACAGATCGGGGCGTTTACTTTCTCCCGGACCTGTGCGAGCGCGGAGTAACTTTCGACAGGTACCGGCTCCTCGAACCAGTCAATCTGGGCCGCGTCCTCGAGCGCCCGGCAGAGACGGATTGCCGTCGGCACATTGAACCGTCCGTGGGCATCGATCAGGACCTCAACGTCGGGTCCTGCCACCTCCCGGATGCGCTGGGTCAGGCGGACGGCGTGGCGTTCTCCGGCGCGGGTCATGCCACCGTCCAGGTAATCGTCGTTCGCTGGTGATTCGCCGGGTGCGTGCGGGAAAGGATCAATCTTCAGGGCCGTGTGGCCGGAATCGACGATTGCGCGAATTTCCTCGACAAGAGTGTCATCCTGTCGTAGCGCCGACCCGAGTGGGTGCGTGTAGAGGAGGATATCGTCGCGAACCTTGCCACCCAGGAGGGCGTGTATCGGTAGTCCGAGGACCTGCCCCCGGATGTCCCACAGGGCGATGTCGATCCCGCTAACGACATGACACGTGGCGCCGCGCGTGCCGAGATAGGTGAATGACCGGAAGATCTTGTTCCAGATCCTCTCGATCAGGGCCGGGTCCTCACCGACAACAAGTGAGTTGAGTTGGCGGATCATTCCCGCAACCGCCCGGTTCGCCGTGGGGGTCGTGGTCGTGATCTCTCCCCATCCAGTCACCCCTTCATCGGTCTCAACCTGCACAAAGAAGTACTCGCCCCAGAAGGACGCGGTAGTTCGGACGAGCCACGGTGTGATGCGTGAAATCTTCATGTTGCGCCAAACTCCCGGATTGAATGGCGACGCGGACGGTCGCGGCCCGAAGGATATCCGGAAGTCTTGCCCGGCTAGAAGGACCCGGCCTGGATCGTCCGTGGGATCACAAGGGCCGTAACCGCCCTGAAGTGCGCGTACGGTCGTCCAAAT
>DDYL01000102.1:31132-43156 GCA_002347925.1 Chloroflexi bacterium UBA2235
TGTATTCGTTCATCGACTTCACCAACGCTTCCTTGAAGCGCTTCTCGTCAAGCTTGAAGGTCGCTTCAGCCGCCAGGACCGAGGAGGCTCGGGCAGTGAGGCGTGAGATCAGCATTTGGTGGTGCGCATTCTTGTCCATAACAGGTGGGATGATATCCGCAACCGGCCGCGGGGCCTCCGAGAACCGACGAACGTCTGTCGTAAACCACGGCACTCCTCTGGTCGTTCTGGAGGGCACCGTCAGTGACGATTGATCTTGATCCAACTCGCCTGAGTGACTGGAGAAGCCGTGAGACAAGCCGAACACACGATCCCTAGCGAAACTATTTCACTGTCACGTCGGTATCGAGGGGTGGCCGTCGGTGCGGTTTGGGATGCCTGGACGACGGCTGAGGGTTTCTCAGCGTGGTGGGGACCGTCCGGTTTCGAGGTCACCGTCAGTTCAAGCGATTTCCGTGGGGGTGGCGGTCTCCGGTACGTCATGACGGCCATCGCACCCGATCAGGTCCGGTTCATGGAACGCGCGGGTTTGCCCCAGGCGACCTCGGTCGACGTCCGGATTGGGGAGTTCTTGCACGGTCACCGTTTGACACTCGTGCAGTCAGCATCGTTCATCCCTCACGTAGAGCCATACGATGTCACGACTACGGTGGAATTCGGCAGTACGTCCGGTGCGGTCCCAGGCGCTAGGATCCGCGTCAATTTGGAGACGATGCATGATGAGGACTGGACGGATCGCGCTGTGGCGGGATGGCGAGGGCAACTGAGGCGACTATCGAGGTATTTGCAGTCCACGCGGGCATAAGGCTATGCGTCAGGAGCCTGGTCCAGAATCGGCCTCGTGCAATTTGTTGCCGGTTGGCGACGCTCGATGGGACGGGCCCACCCCACTTATGGAACCCGCGACGCTTACTTGGCTCGATTTGCAATCGCCGCAAGTTCGGCCACGCGCGCTGCTTCAAATGCAGTGCTCAGATCTGCCTCGTGGGAGGCAACCCCTTTCAGGCGCGCGACGCGATCCGCATTCCAGGCTCGCATGGCAACCAGTTGGGCGGTCTTGATCGCGCTTGCGTCAGTAGTATTCATGGATCTCACAGTACCACTACGTGAACCACAATGCGAATCTTCGTATGCATTGCTTTCAAGCGCCGCACGTCGCTGTGCGGTGGGAATGGAGAACTCTGGTGTGGTCACGATCGGTACTGCCGGGCCGTTGTCCCCAAAGACGACGACCCGGTTCCCCGACAGCGAGGCGGTTCTACGCTGCAGACCACCCACCGTCAGCTGCAATGACCGCGCCATTGACATGCCTGGCGTCATCCGATGCAAGGAATAGGGCGAGACTCGCGATGTCCTCCGGCTGGAGGTAGGCGGGGATCAGACCGGCATACGCGCCAGCGCGCGCTGCGCCGACAGCATCCATTCGTTCCGGCGTCATTGACTCGGCAATGTTTGTTGCGGTCCCTCCGGGACAGATTGCGTTGCAACGTATTCCCTTCAGCGCATACATCCACGCAGTGCTCTTGGTGAGACCGATCAGACCGTGCTTGGAACTCGTGTACGCGGTGCCAGCTGCCCCACCGCCGAGTGATGCCGTCGAGGCAATGTTGACAATTGCCCCGCCACCGTGTTCGATCATGGATGGAAGCGCGCGTCGACTGGTGTACATCGGACCGTCAAGGTTGATGGACATCACCTTGCGCCAAATGTCGTCGGAAATTTCCGCGGTGCCCTGCATGAAGTCCATGACGCCCGCGTTGTTCACGAGGACGTCAATGCGTCCATGCGTGGCGAGCGCGTGGTCAATCAGCGCCTCCGCATCTTCCCGGACCCCGATGTTTCCGTGAAGTGCGGTGATGGTCCGTCCGGCGGTCGTTATCTCGGTCACAACCGCATCCAGGCGCGTCTTGTTCCAGTCGCCGGCGACAATCATCGCCCCCTCCGCCGAGAACATCCGCGCCATCGACAGTCCCATTCCCGAAGCTGCGCCTGTGATAACAGCAACCTTGTCCTGTAGTCTCATGGTAGTTGGTCTCCCTTACAGTAATGATGGCATCCATGGGTGACACAACCACCCGGGCAAACCCCCAGTCCCGGACTCTTCGGGGCACCGCCTAGGGAATGGACGCCACCATTGGAACCCGGCACAAAATGGTGTTGTCTTGCTTCAGGTCACCCGACCAAACAAGTTTTGCCGTCCGATCCCACTTGATGGCCAGATACCCGCCTTTTACTCCGACGTCCGCCTCGGTGTAGACCGTCGCCTCAGGCCACGAAGTCACGTTGAAACTCGGCAGTTTCCATCCCTGTGGTTCCTCCCCGACGTTCGCTCCGCAATCATCTAGCGATGGGTTCTTGAGAGACGCGCAAGCCGGGCGAAGTGGCGCACGGTGGATTACTAGGCACCGGGTCTTGCCATCGGTGACGGCCACGACTTTGCCTGTCTGTGTATCTGTCACCTGGAGGATGACACCGCCGTCCCCAACCTGCTGGTTCGGCTTTCCGATGTATTCGAGACCGGTGTCATTCTCCTTGAAGTCCTTTGCGACGAGATTGAGTGTCAGGGGTAACTCGGCGTCAAAGAAGAACGTCTCGGCATTGAAGGAACGTTCGGTCGTGATTGGGACCGGGTCTTCGCCAACGAGGCTCGTTCCCGAGTAGAGGGCAAACCAGTTGTCCGCCCAGACATCCGCCCGATACCGCCCGGATCCAATCGCAGACGACGGACGGTTACCCAACGTAGGCAGGCCGCATCCGTTGATGATCAGTGCGAGCAAGAAGACAAGACCTTGCACGTCCGATCGGCGTACCTTGCGAGGCACGGGGCGTCGTCCTTCGTCTCGTTTTTGGTAGTCCACTCGCTTCTCCTCGATGGAATAACATGTCACAATACAAGTGAATGCGTGTTGAAACCCAATCTCTTGGAGTGGGGCGCTCCATCACGCACGTGAATACTAGGTCGAATCTGATGATGCGTTTTCGTGATTCTCTGGCGTTCATTGCGGAGATTGCCGCGATGATGATTGTTGGCGCCGTGATGGGAGGCGCCCCATCATGGGTTCTTGTTCGGTGGTTCGGTATTGAAAGCCGACCCGTTGAGGACAGCCTGATATCGCTTGGTACTTGCGCATGGATAATTTCGGACATCCGCCGATATCAACGGAATGCGCAAGATCAGTCAGACCACGAGCCGGGTTCCACCGAAAGGTTCCCGTGAGAGGCCAACGGCTTGTCGGAAGGCCTCTCATCGTGCGGTTCACGGTCATGTCTCACGGAGACCGGTTTGTCTCGGTCCATGCCAGAGCTTCGGCCCGGGCGCGCGCGGTCGCGAGTGCGTCGTACCGTTCGGGGTACCCCCAGAATGCGTGCGTCCGTGGAGGAGCTCTGAAGTCGAAGGCATGGGTCGCATCAGGGAAGACAATGTTCCGTACATTGGGTCCAGAGGCGATGTCCGCACACTTCTCCGGTGGCGTCGCAGTGTCCCCCGTCCCCTGCAGGAAGAGGACCGGGCGGGTGAACGGGCCGAGTGGCACCGATCCTGGTTCTGCCCGGTCACACACCGGATACCAGGCAACTCCCGCGGCGATGAGTGAGATGGCTTCGTCATTCCATGGGGTTCCCGCGGTGAGGGTTCTCAGGACGGTCCATCCCCCTTGGCTCCCACCACTCATGTAGATTCGCTTGGCATCGATGCCGGGCAGTCCGCGCAAGTACCGGGCAGTTGCTACCGCGTCGGCCGACCTCATGTTCGCGCCAAACTGGTTGTAGGTGAGCCAGTTTTCGGCGATGCCACGGCTGCCGAAACTGTCGACCACTATGGACACGTAGCCCTGGTCGCGCCACCACCGCGCGAATTCGAGGTACCCACCGTTCATCCCGCCACCACCATGCAGGATCATGATTGCCGGGTGTGGTTCCGGAAATATCCGCGTATCGGGCAGGTATGTCCGTGCCCAGATGCGACCACTTCCATCGTAGGTCGGCACCGTCGGTTTCAGCCCGAGGTCGGCGCTCCCTTCCTCGGCACTGCGTGTCCTTGGCGTCCCCTCCGGCAGGACCGGCTGGTTGTAGTCCAGGACAGTTGTGTCCATTCGCGACTTCGGCCGCTCGTGGGTGGCAACCGCGTCGTCGGATCCTCGTAGCAGCAATGTTGCCGCGATGACCGTAGCGATGCCCAGAGTCGTTGTCAGGCTGAGGTGACGGCGTCCCATTTCGAGAGAAAAAGATAGCGCATCTGACCCGCCCTCGATCCAATCCCACACGTTGGCCGTGCCGTCTGCAGATCACGATGTCCGCTCTCGGCGTCCGGATTTGAATGACGGAATGTAGACCGTTGAGTCGAGGATCTAGGTGGCTCCCAAGACAATCGTGCGGAGGCTTGGTCAGACGCAGGAGGACGTCCGGCATCACTACACGCGAAAGGGGTGTAACGATTGTGGTCTTTGCGACCAATGGGCGCTCGCCGTACCGCGCTACGAGGCAGATCTCCCGGGGGATTCCTCGTAGTAGCTCGCAAATGTACGCTCGTTATACGGCGCATTCGTCACCACCAGGCCGATCACATTTGCGCGCACGGCGTCCAGCTGCGCACGTGCGTGCCTGGCGAGGTCCCGCTTTACCACACCCGCCCCAACCACCACGATGACTCCGTCGACGCGCGTTGATAGGACCGATGCATCGGCGACGGCGCAAATTGGCGGACAGTCGATGAGCACGAGGTCCGCGTCGCGACCCGCGTGATCCATGATGCGATCAAGGTCAGAGGATGCCAGAATGTCAGCAGGGCTTTCCGGTTCCGTCCCGCTTGTCAGGACATGCAGGTTTGGGACTGCCGTTGGCTGCAGGGTCGGGGTGCGGGGTGTCGCGCCGCCAAAGAGGTTTGAAAGCCCGTCGCTATTTGGCAAGTTGAACCGGAGGTGCTGTGCCGGGCGACGCAAGTCTGCATCGACGATGACCACGCGCATGCCTGCCTGGGCGAATGCGATCCCGAGGCAGGCGATGGCTTCCGACTTCCCTTCGTCTGCACCGGCACTCGTCATGAGGATCTGACGGAGCGGAGCGCCGCCCGCGGGACGGATCAGGGCTCGGACGTTTGTCCGCAGCGTTCGGTACGCCTCCGCCGCGGGCGATCGAGGGTCGGTGTAGACGATGACGTCGGGAGTTCCCTTGACGGCAGATTCGGGTCCTGAGGGAACGGGGGCGCCACTGCTGGATGTCATTGAATGCCCCTTCGTGGTATCGCCCCTGCCGACTGAACGGTCGGAGTTGTGGGCGGGTCGACTATCGTGATCCGCGGGTTCCGGCTAGTGGAGGGGTGCCCGCAGGGCGTATGGGTGCCGCACGGGAGAACGCGCGGCCATCCTTCCGGGCAACAGAGCTCGCGCGTCCGTTCATCGGTGGTCCCGATGGAATGGCACCAAGGACCGGCACGTTCCAAGCCCGCTCCGCGTCGCCGGCTGTGTAAATCCGACCGTCCCAGAACGTCAGTACCACCGCAAGTCCCGCGCCAAGCAACGCCCCCGCAATCGCTCCTCCAAGGCCGGCCCGGCCCGGCCTTGGGCTAACCGGACCGTCTGGCCGTAGTGCCGGTTCAAGGACCTCAAGCCGAATGTCCTGGCGTTCCCTGCCAGATATCTCAGCGCGGATCTTCGCCACAAAGGCGTTCGCTGCCAGATTGACGATTGTCGAGGCCAGTTCAGGGTCCGCGTCGTCAACCTCGAGGGAAAGTCGGAATTCAGCGGGAGCCGCTACCGCGCGGATCCGACCAGTCAACGCATCCTCCGGCAAGCCGGCTGCTTTTGCGACGATGGACGCGAAGGGTCGTGAACGGATTTGAAGTGCGTAATTGTTCAGGAGGCGTTCCACTGCCTGCCCGGTCCAGTACTCGACAATGCTAGGGGTCACTGAAAGGCTCGCGGTTGCCCGGTATGCGACCGGGCCTTGCGCGTTGGTGACATACGCGGTGACGGTGGCGAGGAGGATCAAGGCAATGATCAGGCGCCAACGCTGCAACACGATCCGCGCATAAGCGCTGAACTCCACCGAGGTCACCTCCTGCGTGAAACTGTGGCGTGCGTGCGACCTGTCATCGGTTCGATGAGGTGGGCTGTCAGGATGCGCCGCGTGCCCGGGCGGTTACACGAGTCGCCCCCGTGCCGGTTCGGGTCTTGGTTGACTTTCCATCCGGAGGCGTCGGCAAGGTGGCTGCCTTCCTCACCGGTATCGCCGGGTCGGGTCTCATCCACCCGACAACCGGAGCAAGGATGGTCATGACGGGATGCGTTGGCGCAAGGATTGGAGGCTCCGGGAGGTCACTCGGGATCACGCCGAGGACGGGTGAACCGAGGGTCCGGGTCGCGTCATCTGCGTCCTGGATTCGATTGTCAAGGTAATGTAAGACAAAAGCAAGCCCAACTCCGGCGACAAAGGCGACGGCCGCTTGAATGATGACATCGAGGAACCGTCTGATGATGCTGGGTGCTTTCGGGTCGCGTGGTGGGTCGATCACGTTGACGTTGACCGGTTGCCGACCATCGCGCGTGAAATACGCCGCCCCTTCGGTACGGAGTACGTCATCGGCAGCCTCTGCCAGATGCCTGGTGAGAGCTTCCTTGCCGGTGGTGATTGTGATGATGAGGGCTCGATGCAGTTTGCGGGTCTGGAAAGCCTCGATGATGTCCTTGGTTTCAAGCCTCTCGGCGTACCGCGACTCGATTCGCCGTGCAAGTTTGTCGGCGAAGTCCTGGGTCTTGATGATGACGCCAAGGTCGTCGGTCAAGTACTCGGAGTACAGCGTCTGCCAATAGTCTTGCGGGTAGTAACTCGTTGCTCCGGGGACTTGGGCCGGGATGATCGCCTGGATGTAGACCGTAATCTCTGTGCGGTAGATCGGCGGGATCACAAGATTGAAGATCAGGCTGGCGATGAACGTGACGACGACAAGGGGCGTGATCAGTCGCCGTCGGCGCCAGACGATCTGGCCGTACTCACGAAACTCCATGGGTGATCCTGTCTGCGTTCGGTGGGTTCGGACCGTCCCCGGGTCTCGCCGGGGCACCGTCATGGACGCGGCTGAATGCGCGCGCAACCCACGCACGCATCTGCGCCTTGAACGTCTCCGTGTCGAACCGGGCAGCGTGAGAGGCAATCGCATCACAGTCCCACGACTGCCTCCAGACTTCGGATAGAACCGAAGCGAGTGCCTCAGGAGTCGCCTCGTGGAAGAATGCGCCGGTCTTCCCCGGCACGACGGTGTCAAGCGCACCGCCCGAACCGAAAGCCACGACTGGCCGTCCGGCGGCCATGGCCTCCACCGGCGCGATTCCGAAATCTTCTTCAGCCGGGAAGATAAATGCGGTGGCGTCGGCGATCACGGACCGTTTCTCGGCCTCATTTACCCATCCGAGGAACTCAATCGTGGGTCCAGCGAGAGCCTCAAGGCGTGCACGGTCACGTCCTTCGCCCAGGATCTTCAATGGCGCCCGCAGTTGGTTACATGCGGCAATGGCTAGATCGATCCGCTTGTAGGGGATCAGTCGCGACGCAACGACAAAGTAGCCGCCATCGCGGGAGGTGGCTCGAAGTGGTGCAAAGGGTGTCGTGTCGACTGGTGGATAGATGATCGATGATTTTCGACTGTAGTACCTATTGATCCGTTCCTGGACGACCGTTGAGATCGCTGAGAATTCGTCGACCCGGTTTGACGTCTTGACGTCCCAATGACGCAGCCACGAGAGGATCGGTGCGAGGACTGCCCGCTGCCAGCGCGATACCGGTTCGTCGCGAACGTAGTCATCGAAAGCCCACGCAAACCGCATTGGTGTGAGGCAGTAGTTCAGATGGATTGCGTCAGGGCGCGTCACGACCGCTTTCGACCAGGCACTGCTCATTGAAAGGACTACGTCGTACCGGGACAAGTCGAGGCTTTCGAAAGCAAATGGGAAGACCGGCAGGAATGGCTGGTGGTGCCGGTGCACCAGTGGCAGATGCTGCATGAAACTGGTTCGGATATCCATCGTGCGGAACGCGGGATCAACAAACGACGGTTCGTAGATGGATGTGAAGATCGGCGCGTCCGGAAAAAGGTCGTGCAAAACCATGAGGACGCGTTCAGCGCCGCCCATCTGGTTCAGGTAGTCATGGACGATCGCAAATCGCATGGTGTCGGCGTTTTTCATCCGAATGAGGAACGCGGTTGGCGGAAGACGGATGCGCGTATTGGCATCGGCGTGACTGCGGGCTAGTACGCCCCGCGTCCGGAAATTACTGTCGGGATCGTTCGCAGGATGATTTTCACGTCTAGGCTGAGCGACCAATTCTCGATGTAATACAAGTCAAGCATGACCATTTCGTCGAATGGGAGGTCACTGCGACCACTCACTTGCCAGAGGCCCGTCAGGCCTGGCGTGACGGAGAGACGACGCTTGTGCCAATCCTCATATTGTGCAACTTCGTGCGGAAACGGTGGTCGGGGACCAACAAGGCTCATCTCTCCGGTCAGGATTGACCAGAACTGTGGCAACTCATCAAGCGACAGCTTGCGGAGGACACGCCCCACCCGGGTTCGCCGAGGGTCGTCCCGCATCTTGAAGATGACTCCACCCGCCTCGTTGTCCTTCATCAGGTCGGCAAGGCGACGGTCGGCGTCCTGATGCATGGACCTGACCTTGAAGCAGCGAAACGTCCGACCGCGCATGCCGACCCGTACCTGAGGGATGAAGACCGGGCCGGTTGAATCGATCTTGACCGCNNCAAGGATGTCGATAACCCGCTTGATTACAAGGTTGATCCCGCGAATGGTCGTTTCGCGTCGGCCAATCAGCGGTATTCCGGCGATGTGGTCGACTTCAAGGCTTCCCAAGGTGAGGTCGTATGTCTCGGGGACCAACCGGAACTCGACGCCCATGCGCTCGCAAAGGCCGACGATTGACAGGATGGTTGCGTGTTCCGCCGAAGGGAGCGCAATCACCACTTCATCAATGCGATGGGTCGCGATCACCCCTGGCAGGTCACGCACCGGACCGAGGCACTCAAATCGCCCGAAGTTCGTCCCCTGAGCGCACGCGACGTCGTCACAGAAGCCAGCAAGGTCGTATCCCAAACCAGGCCGGCCGGCAATTTGCTGCATCACCATCTTGCCGAGGTGTCCCGCGCCGATGACCAGGATGCGGCTTACGCCGATGCCGGCGCGCCGCCTGCGGGAAATGATCCAGCGTAAAACTAGGCGGAACGTCGAAAGCAACCCGATCGACCCGACCCAGACGTAGGCGAGCATTGCCCTGGATGTGACGCCTGGGCGGAGAAGGAAGAAAATGATTACCAGGACGGAGATGGCAATCGTGACGGCGTTCGCAATCATGCCAACTTCGTCGAGCCATTGAGTGGTCCGCTTCAGGCGATAGAGGCCCAGTCGAAGCACCATGACGAGGGAGAGCCCAACGAACACGGTTTGCGCGGTGAAGTAGGAACTGAGCGGGGCGTCAAAGAACTCCGCAGTTTCCGGCCATAGGCGCAGGTCGTAGCGAAGCCAATACGCGACGAGAAAGGCGATGTTCAGGATCGCAAAGTCCGTCGCAAGGAGTGCCAGCTTGGTCCGAAGGCGCGACCCATTGGTAGGAACACGTGCGGCCTCGGCGGGGGTGCGCCACGCCTCATTCGATGAGGCCCATTGAGGAGGGGGCGAGGCCGGGTCGATCACTACGGGTGCCGAAACGGAGTTTGCTCCCGCACCGACACGTTGGTCGCGTGGGGTGTCCCTTCTTCCCGTCCGACTTCGCAGCCTCATGGAGTTCGCACCTGTCCGGGGACGGAACGCGCGGAAGTGGTGGCAGGTTTCCAGAATGTGGAGCGGGTTTCCGGCGCGGCGCCCCCCCAGTTGCTACCCACGGCGGCCCGGTATGCGTGAACACACCCATCCGCTGCGGCCGCCCATGTGAAGTGGGAAGCCTGTTCTGGCCCCGCCCTCCTGAGGGACGAGGCGAGGACGGGGTCGGTCACCACCGAGGCAATCGCATCAGCGAGAGCCCGTTCATCACCAGGATTGACGGTCAATCCAGCGGCGCCGACAACCTCTGGAAGCGACGAGGTTGCACTAGTCACGACAGGCGTACCACAGGCTAGCGCCTCCAGAACGGGGAGGCCGAACCCTTCATACTGAGATGGATACACAAATACGTCGCTGGCACTGTACCAAAGCGGTTGCTCGGCGCGGCTGACATAACCCGGGAACCGTACCCGGTCTTCAACCCCTTCATCGATTACCGCCCGGTCAATCGCTTCGAAGTCCCAGCCCCGTCCTCCGGCAAGCACGAGACTGTGCGGAAGTCCCTGGCGGACCAGCCTGGCGAAGGCCCGCACGAGGCGATCGACGTTCTTGCGGGGTTCGAGCGTGCCGAGGTAGAGAATGAAGTGGTCGGGGAGGTTGTGGCGGGCCCGGAATGACGCAAGATTGTCAGACTGGCTTTGGATGTCTGGATCAATCGGACGAAAGTCGGGGTCAACGCCGGGGTACACCACGTCGACAACCTCCGGCGAGATGCCGAATGCCTCGATGACATCGGCCCGGGTTGCAGCTGAATCCGCGACGATGCGCCGGGCATGGCGCGCGGCGTAGCGAGTGAATGTTGACAGGTATCGCTGTTTTGCAGGATGGAAACGGTCCGGATAGCGGATGAAAGTCAGATCGTGGATTGTCAGAACGACCGGCACGCGGGATGCTAATGGGAGGACATTCAACGGACAATGCAGTACGTCAATCCCGTCGCGGATCGCCAAGGCGGGCAGCATTGCCTGTTCCCACAAGATCCGCATGATTGGCGAGAGGGTCGGCAGGCGAGTTGGCGAGAGCCGCAGCCTTGGTCCGGTGACGCCCGGCCATTCACGAACCTGGGGGTTTGTATAGAGGAGGAACTCCTCGTCTCCGGGAATGCCTGGAAGGTGCGCGCAGACACCCCCGATGTACCGGCTAATCCCGGCGTTCCGGTAGTCCTGCGAGACGAACAGCTTTTGCGCGTTGATCCCGATCCGCACCAGAAACTTCCAAGTTGCCGTCCACCGCGCGTCATGCCGTCCGAGGCACGTCTCTCAGAGTGCCACGCAGCACAATTCAGAACGCACGGGCAGGTTCGCGCGCCACGCACCGGGTCCTATACTGATCTAAATGAGTACGACACGCGACAATCTGCCGGCTGATGCTGCCCAATTCGTTCTGGATACTTTCCTGACCTTGGTGCGGATTGACAGCCTATCCGGCGACGAGGGTGCCGTTGCCGAACGCTTGCGCGGATACCTGCATGATGCAGGCTGTCAGGTCTGGTCCGACCATGTGGGAAATCTGCTAGCACGTCGCGCCGGTCACGGGGCGGGATCCATGTTGCCTCCGTTGCTGCTTTCAGCGCACATGGACACCGTGGAGCCCGGTCACGGCATCCAGCCGCGCATCGTTGATGGGGTCGTGCGCAGCGACGGAACCACGATCCTCGGTGCTGACGACAAGGCCGGTGTCGCCGCGATCCTTACGGCACTTCGCCAGACGAACGATCCGGGAGCCTCATGCTGCCCGGTTGAGGTCGTATTCAGCGTGCAGGAAGAGGTCGGCCTGGTCGGTGCCAAGCACCTTGACCTCACACAGCTCGCGGCCAAGACGGCAATCGTGATGGATAGCGCGGGGCCGGTTGGATCTATCGTGGCGAGAGCCCCGTCTCAGGACACCATGACGATAGAGATCACGGGACAGGCGTCGCATGCAGGTGTTGCGCCCGAACAGGGTGTAAGCGCGATTGTTGTGGCGTCGAAGGCGATTGCGGGCATGCATCTCGGAAGGATCGATCCGGAAACCACCGCAAACATTGGGGTGATCCGCGGCGGCATGGCGACCAACATCATTCCGGCGCATGTCACGATGCGCGGTGAGGCGCGCAGTCTCGACGAGGCTCGGCTTGCGTCCCAGACTGCCCACATGCGTGAATGTTTTGAGACCGCGGCGCGAGAGCTTGGCGCAAAGGTTGAATTCTGGGTGGAGCGGAG
>DDYL01000102.1:43188-54779 GCA_002347925.1 Chloroflexi bacterium UBA2235
AGCGACGCGAACATCTTCATGGGTGCCGGGATCGAGACCGCAAATCTCGGTTTCGGGATGATGGGCCCCCATAGCGTGGAAGAGCACATCGCTATCGCCGATCTTGAGCAGGCGGCGTCGATACTGATCGCCGTCCTGTCCGACCCACAGGGCTAGCACGCCAGGAAATCCGCCTGCGCGTTTCGCCCGGGGGTCGTTCAACGTAATGGAGAACAGGCGCTACGGACGTAATTCCCATGGATGCCGTTCGGCGATCAGTCGCCTAGGCGTACCGCTCTCGGTCTCACTTGGCCAAATGGTTCGGGATTAGACGTGCTTGTAGCCATGCTCGGTGGTCGCTATCCGTTGTGGCACACGGGTACAAGCTGCCCCACCATGCTCGCGGGCATCCAATCAAATGGATTGGTCAACGGATGGGCCCGGGCTGCCTGCCAGCGGGTCACCACGAGACACTCCCGAGAGTTCCTCAAAGGCTGCAATCTCCTGAAGGAGTGCATCCCGATTGTCGGCGAGGGCGCGGCGCATGACATCCCTCAGCGCTTCCGGCAAGTTGCACAACGTCTCGTCGACAGCCCCCAATTGGACTTCAACGTCCGCCAACGCTTCCAGGGTCAGGCGGTACTCCTCCGCATTCTCGATCACGGTAGGTGAAGGGTACCCGTCGCCTTGACCAAGATGTCCCCAGCTGCCCCATCGAATCGCACGGGCCGGGCGCACTCTTTGCGGTCCCGCGGAACACGGAACCGTGTTCTGCGTTCCAACCCGGTGACACGGGCTATCCCAGATGCGCGGCCGCGACAGGTCGGGCACTTCAGCATCCGGGGTAGCGAGAGACCGGCAACGTCACGCGGTCGGCGGCAATCCGAGCTTCAAATCTCGGGCGCCGGCAGATCCGGGTGGACGGGAGAAGGAACAGGATCATGGCGCAAACGCTCGACCATGGGGGGGTGGACACCGCGGCCGCTTCGCAGGCGCGTTCGACGCGCGGACGTGCCTCGAAGCCAACGTTGCCACCAGAGGCGCGTCGCCTGGTTCCGGTTGAATCGCAGGAGACACGCCCCAAGACGCCATCGTCGCCAGTCGGAATGTCACCGGATATCGACGAGTTCCTGGCGGACATCCGTTCAGAGAAACGTCTTTCAGTGAATACACTCGTCGCCTACGGCAACGATCTCCGCCAGTTCCGCGGGTACCTCGACCGCCAGGGGATCAAGGACTGGGATACCGACGCCGCTACCGTCCTCAATTTCGTGGCGTGGCTCAAGGACCAGGCGTATGCCCCGGCCTCCCTCGCACGCAAGCTTGCGGCGACAAGGACCTTCTTCGCGTTTCTGGTGCGCCGAGGAACGCTCCGTTCGGATCCGGCCGCGCGCATCGGCACCCCTCGGGTTGGTCCCTTCACTCCCCGCACACTGACCACCGAGGAAATCCATCGCCTTCTCCTGGCGCCTACCGGCAGGCACACCGTTGAGGCCCTCCGCGACCAGGCGATGTTCGAGTTGCTCGCGTCAACGGGCATGCGCGTATCGGAAGTCGTGTCCCTTGACGTCGGGGATATCGACGTCGCTTCGGGAACGGTCAAGTGCATGGGGCGTGGCGGCCGTGCCCGAACTCTGCCGATTGATGCACGGGTCCTGGCACCCCTGCAGACCTATCTGCAACGTGGGCGCTTGCTTCTGGCGCGAGAACCAGGCTCTAGTGCCCTGTTCCTCAATCACCGCGGTGACCGCCTTACGCGTCAGGGCTTCTGGCTGGTGTTGAAGGGGTATGCCAAAGACGCGGGAATTGCAGGCACCCTCACGCCACACACTTTGCGCCATTCGTTTGCAGCGCAGCTCATTGGTGGTGGGGCGCTCCTTCGGGAGGTCCAGCAGCGGCTCGGGCATGCCAGCATTTCGACCACGCAGATGTATCGTCAGAATCCGCCTGCGACAACCTTGCCGGGGGCACCGGGTGGGCACCTGACAATCGTGCGCTAGTGACTTCACCTGCTGTGACGAACACGTATTGATACACGGAACACGGAGGCACCCCGGGACGCGTCTGGCGTCGGTGTGGGTGCCTCTTTCGTGTCGCCAGTCTGCGTAGGAAAACTGATTTGGACGAGACCGATCCCAGCAACCAATTTCGGCCGGTCGCGCGCGCCGTTGAGGCTGTTCGTCGCCGTGACCCGCGTGCGCCTGTGGTCGGGTTGGTCCTCGGTTCCGGTCTCGGCGGTGTCGCCGATCTGGTCGAAGATGCCGTGTCGGTCCCGTATGAAGAGATCCCGGACATGCCTCGGTCCACCGTCAAGAGCCATGCCGGCCGACTGGTGCTCGGGACAATATCCGGGGTTCCGTGCGTCGTCATGCAAGGACGGGCACACTTCTATGAGGGGCATTCCATGGCGGATACCACCTTCGGCGTCCGGGTCATGCAGGCATTGGGCATTCATACCTTGGTGGTCACCAACGCATCGGGAGGAATCAATCCGGCTTACCGTGCCGGCGACATGATGATCATCAGTGACCATATCTTCCTGCCAGGGATGGCGGGCCATCACCCATTGCGCGGTCCGAATGACGACAGCGTTGGAGAACGGTTCCCTGCCATCGTTGATGCCTACACCCCTTCATTGCGTGCCTTGGCGCGCAAGCATTCAGCCGAGGCCGGCCTGCCGTGGCATGAAGGCGTGTACGTGATGGTCAGTGGGCCATCGTTCGAGACGAGTGCGGAACTCCACTTCCTGAGGGTCGTCGGGGCGGATGCCGTGGGGATGAGCACCTGCGCCGAAGTGATTGTCGCCCGGCACGCGGGTACCCGGGTACTCGGGGTTTCGCTGGTCGCAAACCTGGCCTTTCCAGATGCCCCGGAGATACTCACTCACGAAAATGTCCTTGTGGGGATGCAGGCCGGCGCCGTCCACGTGACGTCCCTTGTGCGCCGGATCATGCCTGACCTTGCGATGAGCGCAGCGAACAAATAGATCAGGCGGGGTGGTGGTGTGGGGAGCGAAGCGAGGGGCTGGCTGACCGGAACTGAACCGCCACCGGGAACAGCCCGGAAACCCCTGAACCGGGCATACTGCCCATAGCTGACGATGGAAACGCGGCAAGATGCCTGACGAGACACTCCTCTGGTACCGGAAACCGGCGGCGACGTGGATGGAAGCGTTGCCCATCGGGAACGGCCGCCTTGGCGCGATGGTGTTCGGTGGCGTTGCACGCGAACGACTTCAATTGAACGAGGAGCGCGTTTGGGCCGGTGGGCCGTGGGATGCCACGAACCCTGATGCACGCGACGCTTTGCCTGCTGCCCGGAGGCTCCTTGCGGAGGGCCGCCCGGTCGAAGCCGAGGCGTTGGCCAACTCGTCGATGATGAGCGTGCCGCTTCGGATGCCGCCGTACCAGACCCTCGGAGATTTGTTCATCGACTTTCCACGGGGCACCTTGCCGGCGGCTGTGCGCCCGACACGGTACCGGCGCGAACTTGACCTCGAGACTGCCATTACAACGGTGACCTATCGGCTGGGCGAAACGACGTACCGGCGCGAGTACTTCGTCTCTGCAGTCCATCAAGTCGTCGTCGTTCATCTGTCGGCTGAAGGGCCGGCGCTTCTCGACTGCGACATTTCCCTGACCCGCGAGGCAGGGGCAAACGTCCACGCAGTTGCCGATGACGCCGGATATGCAGTGACGATGCATGGCCGGACGGGTGTAGAGGATGGTGTGGCGTTCCAGTCGACCGTCAGGATTGAGCTGGATGGAGGCACTGCCGTTGCGGATGGGGCGCGAATTGTTGTCCGCGGTGCGTCATCGGTGACCTTGAGGCTCGCCGCTGCGACTGACCAAGCCGGCGAAGACCCGGATGGACGCGTTTCGGCTTCACTCGATGGTGCGTCGGAAGCAATGGATGTCCTTCGTGAGGCGCACATCGCCGAACACCGGTCGTGGTTCGGACGCGTCTCCCTCGAGCTGAGGGTCATGCCGACAGACGCCCGCAGTCCGCGAGAGCAACCTACTGATGCCCGACTCGCTGCCGTGCGGTCTGGTGGCAGCGATCCTGGCCTCCTAGCCCTGTATTTCCAGTACGCGCGTTACCTCCTGATTGCAAGCAGCCGCCCGGGAAGCTTGCCTGCAACGCTGCAAGGGATCTGGAATGACAGCCTCACGCCTCCGTGGGACAGCAAGTGGACCATCAACATCAACACCGAGATGAACTACTGGATTGCCGAGGTCGGCAATCTCAGTGAGTGCCATCGACCGCTGTTCGACCTGTTGGACGCAGTTCGCCCGTCAGGCAGGCGCACCGCGCAGGTCCATTACGGAGCTCGGGGCTTTGTCGCGCATCACAACTTGGACGTCTGGGGCCACACCGAGCCAGTCGATGGGGCGAAGTGGGGAATGTGGCCCCTAGGCTCGGCGTGGTTGTCACTACACATGTGGGACCACTGGGCATTCGGGCGTGACCGGGAATTCCTGGAAACACGCGCCTACCCGGTGCTGCGTGAGGCTGCCGAGTTCTATCTTGATTACCTGATACCCCACCCCACCGATCCTACGATGCTGGTGTCTGGGCCCTCGATCTCGCCGGAGAACCGGTACATCCTTCCGGACGGCACAACCGGATCGCTATGCCTGTCCCCGGCGATGGACTCTCAGATCATCCGGGAGTTGTTTGACCGTTGCATCCAGGCGTCCGAGATCCTTCGGGTCGACGATGCGTTCCGTGAGCGGGTGGTTTCGGCGCGTGGGCGACTTCCCGCCGACCGAATCGGCCCTGATGGTCGACTTCAGGAGTGGCTGGAACCCTACGCCGAGGCGGAGCCGGAACACCGGCACCTCTCGCACCTGTTCGCGCTGCATCCTGCGGGACAGATAACGCCGCGGGAGACACCAGAACTTGCGATGGCGGCGCGCCGAAGCCTTGAAGCGCGTTTGTCTGCCGGAAGTGGCCAGACCGGGTGGAGCCGTGCGTGGGTCGCGAACTTCTGGGCACGGCTTGAGGAGGGCGGGAGCGCGCATCACCACCTCGTGGCGTTGCTGACCGGTTCTACCGCGCCGAACCTGTTTGATCTCCATCCGCCGCACTACTTCCAGATTGATGGCAACTTCGGCGGCGCATCAGCTATCGCCGAGATGCTGGTCCAGAGCCACCGTGGCGAAGTCCACCTGTTGCCGGCCTTGCCCGCCTCAGATTGGGTCGAAGGCCGTGTGAACGGTCTGCGGGCGCGAGGAGGGTACGAGGTCGACATCGTCTGGGCCGATGGCCTTCTCACAGGCGCAACGGTCTGGCCGACGATTTCCGGAACATGCCGCGTCCGCGCACCCCGACCGGTGAACGTGCGCGCGGTCGGCCGGGGCCGTCGGTCACCCGGCACGGTACCGACGGAAGGCGGCTGCGTCGTTACCTTCGAGGTCGAGGCCGGACGGGCGTACCGGATCGTGCCGCTTCCATAGTTCGATCAGCAGGACGATCAGCAAACTGAGAGGCCGGAGTGTGCAGGCCTATGCCTTGGGGAGGGACGCCAGGATTGCATCCACCTTGGCTTGGGCGGCCCGCGATGCCTCCGTGAGGGCGTCGCGTATGTTCATTGTCTGGTCGCCGAGGTATGTCCAAATAGGTCTGGCGAACTCGGCTGTCAGTTCGATCGTCGCCGGGTGCTTGATGGTTCGGCTACCAACCCCGGTGTCGAAGAGGGCGTAGAACTCCTTGCGTCCCAGCCCCGTATCCGGGTTCCCCAGGATTGATGGGTCGCGTGCAGCTTCGCGGCTTGCCGATACGTCGGCGGTGTTTCGCTGCACGTTCAGGCCACCTTCCTTGGTGGCGGTGAACTTCATGAACTCCCAAACCTGGTCAATCTTGGCGCCACCCCGGCGCGCAACTTCCAGGATGCCTCCCGAATAGACGTTTGACTTGACGTCTTTCGCTCCCTGCGGACCACTCGGGACGGGGCCGACGGCGAACTCCAGGGTTTGCGACATTCGCCGGTTGGCACGCCGGATGTTGTCCGCCGTCCAGTTTCCACCAACCACCGCCGCCATTCGCTTCTGGGCGAAGATGTCGGCGCCGGCAGTTGGGGTTCCTGGAGCCTGCCCATCGCCTCCTGGAACAAGCTTCTGCCAGTTTCCGATGGTCCCCATGCCACCAAGGCGGGTCACGTGGCCCTTGATCCACTCGATGGCCTCGACCACTTCTGGTGCGTCGAACTGCACAGCCTTGCCATCATCGGAGACCAGTTTCGCCCCGTTTGATTGGGCGAGGATGACCTGCCAGTCAGTGCCAAGATGCGGAGTGAACCCGACGAAGTCGAAACCGTCTCCCTGCTTCCTGGTTGCCTTCTGCGCAGCGACATCAAGGTCCTGCCAAGTCATCGGAAGTTTGGCGGGATCAACACCGTTTTCCTTCAGAAGGCCCGTCGCATACCACATGAACACAATATCTGGATGCTGCATCATTCCCCAGACGCGACCGTTCCAGGTCATCGTCTCGTATGCTGACGGAAATATCGACGCCTTGTCCCACTTGTCCCGCTTGATCAAGTCATCGAGAGGTGCAGACGCACCTTTTGAAGCGTAGACCACCATCCATTGCTGGTCGGCTTGCCATCCATCGGGCGGTGTTCCCGCTGAAATCGACGCTTGGACGGCCGCGATGTAATCCCCGGCGGGCGTCGTAACTTGCACTTTGTTGGTGGTGGTGGCGTTGAACGCTTCACTCAGCTGTTTCCACCCAATCGGACCGCCGTGGGTGGGTTGGTCAATGGGCCATGGTTGCCAGAACTCGAACCCGTTCAACGACTTTGGGACTGGGCCCGCTCCCCCCGGTGTGGGCGCGGGCGCATCTGGATTGCCGGTAGTGCACGCAGTTGCAACCGTTGGTGCCACAAGAATGGCCAAATCCCGCATGATCTGCCTTCGGCTTCGCGGATGCGTACCGGCCATGGGAACCTCCGTTGATGTGGACCCTCGCGGGATGCTTGTGCATGACTCACATGACGCCGGGAAGACCGACATACACCACTCCATCGGTGACCCGCGTCGGGTAGACGCCGAGATCATCCATGGATGGCGGATCAATCGTCACACCCGTGTCTAGGCAGAACCGCCATCCGTGCAATCCGCAAATCAGGTTGGGCGTGCCGTCCGCACCGGTTTCTGCCTCAGACCATTTCAGCGGCCAGGCTTGGTGCGGGCAATATGCCTCAAAGGCATGGACACGCCCGTCGATGATGGCCAGCGCAAGCTCATGTCCACCCCGCACCCGAACTGGCTTGATTTCGCCCGGATGGAGGTCGCGGACATTTGCGCACTGCACGTATGTGACACGCAGGCCGACTGTTGCCCGCGGTTCGGTGCCGAGAATGGCAGGGCCGTCGGATTTGTTTCTGTCAAAGAGGCGTCGGAACATCGGACGGTTTCTAGGCGCTAATGGTGCATCGGATTTGACAGCACGCCGGTTTCTGGCCATCCGCCGCGTGTTCTAGAAGCATACGGACCGAACGGGGTCGCGGAAGCGAAGCAGCGCGTGCATGGCGGGAACTTGTGGCCGGGACCGATAATCCTCCGAGGACGTTTGACGGAACGTGGAAATCCAGCGTCCGGTGCGGATGGTGCCTGATCGGTCGGCAGTGCTAGCCGACTTGCCTGTCCGGGTGCATGCGATAGGGTCGACAGTTGCGACGCGCGATGGCGTGCGCGATGCGCCAGCCGAACCCGGGTGCTACGTCTGGCGTGATCGTGACGGTTCGATTCTTTACACCGGCAAGTCGGTTGCGTTGCGGACGCGTCTGGCGAACTATTTCGCGCCGGGTCGTGAGCGGAAAGCCGGGATCATGGCGAAACGGGCTTCGACGGTTGAATGGTATGTCACCGGATCTGAAGTCGAAGCCCTGATCCTGGAAAGCACCCTGATCAAGCGCTTCCAACCGCCGTACAACGTCCAGCTGCGAACGTACCCGCACTACACGTTCTTGCGGTTCACGGACCCGGGCAACGATGGGGTTCCCTACCTGGAGATGACCAAGGGCATCGATCCGGACGGCCGAGCGTACTTCGGGCCGTTCTGGGACCGTACGTCTGCCGAGCAAACGCGCGACTTTGTCAATCGACTTTTTGCCCTGCGTCAGTGTGAAGGGCGACTGCCGACCGCGCGCGACGGGCAGTCGTGCTTCCATGCGCAGGTTCACCGGTGCCAGGCACCGTGCATGAGCGTACGGGAGTTGGCCCCATTTCACTACGGCCCTTCACTAGCGGAAGCGACCGCATTGCTGCGAGGCGATGCGGCCCAGTTGATCGCGCGCCTCGACGCGGAACGGGACCGTGCGTCGACTGACTTGCGATTTGAACGGGCGTCCGAACTCCACCAGATGGCTTCAGCGTTGCGAACCTTGCACGGCAAGCGACGGCACTTGCGGTCGGCCGCGCACACTCCGAACTTCGTGGTGGTAGTCCGTGGCGGGGCTGGAGCAGCGGCACGCCGCTCGGTGCAGGTTCTGGCATTTTCCGGCGCACGCCTGCAGGGCCAGGTTGAGGTTGAGACGGACGCTTCGGGCCGCAAAGCAACCGCACGCCGGGCTACTCTGGTCCGGTTCCTTCGCACTCACTATCCGACAGCGCGACCCTTGGATATTGACCTCGCGGAACTCGACCAGATGCATGTGGTTGCATCGTGGCTTGCACGTCATGGCCGGTCAGCCAAGTATGTTGCTCTTCCCGATGGTGCGGTCACGACGGAAAGTGCGAAGCCGGTGGTTTCCGAGATCCTTGCGGCCGTCCGTGAGTCGATTGCAGAAGTGGCGCTCGCACCAGTGACGGCCATCCCGTCAGATCTGGCGGTTGCCGCCAGCTAGTCCCAGACCACCGGCGCGGTAGCCTTGGGTGGGCGCAATTGCCGTGGTGCGGTCGGGCGACGAGTAGCCAAGCGTTCGCTGGCATAGTGATAGTGTTGGAAAGACGCACCGAAGTGCGTCCACCGGATCACCGGATCGTCGAATGGCGTTCGTGGTCTGGCGAGAGAGTGAGATTTATGTCCAAGCCAATTACCGTGAACGATGGCGACTTCGCGACTTCGGTTCTCGGTGCAGATGCACCGGTGATCGTGGACTTCTGGGCACCGTGGTGTGGCCCCTGCCGGGCAATCGCGCCGATGGTGGATGACCTTGCGACGGAATATGACGGTCGCGTGACTTTCGCCAAACTCAATGCTGACGACAATCCCCGCACCATGAGCAGTTACGGCGTCATGGGAATTCCCACGCTCATCGCATTCAAGGGAGGGAAGGAAGTTGGACGCCTTGTCGGCCTCCGTCCCAAGCCCGCGTTGAAACAGATGGTCGAGGGAACGCTCGTAGGCTAGCCCCACCCCTCGCTTTGCTCCCCACCCCGCCTGGTTCATATGTTCGTTGCGCTCACGAATTCACGGGTGTGCCTCTAGCCGGGTGCTAGGGGCATGAACCCTTCGTCAACGTCGTATCGGTTCAAGCAGTGGTTAGTTCGATGGGGCGGCGCTGGGCCCACCTGCGTTTAGTCGTCGCCGAAGCCCCCGCCCCCGCCTGAAAAGCCCCCGTCGAACATCGGACTATCCGCACCAGCGTCACCGTCGGCGAGACTCCCTCCCGCCTCTAGTTGCTCGACCATTTCGCCGTAGTCACCCGGCAGATCGTCTCCGAGGTGCTCACCGAGTTTCCGGGCCCACTTCGCAACACTGCGTGGGTCGTTCTCATCGACATCGGAGAACATCGACGGATCGCTGAGTGCCTCAAGACGGGCCTCGTCACCACGAAGGACTGCAAATTTCGACACAAGCTTTTTCATCTGCCCGGCATTCGCATGGCAGTGAGGACAATCCGGAGTTGTCGCCAAGGCAAATGAACGGAAGAAGTGCGTGGAACGCTTCTGGCAAGCTTCGCAACGGTACTCGTAGACAGGCATCTTGTCGGTCTCGCCCTTGGCAGTCTGGCGTTCTTACCCAAGCCTCGGTATCACGCAGCGACTGGAACCGGTGCCCCGGCGGGTCCATCACTGGGACCACTGGCACTACCGAAGCCGTCCCAGTAAAGCGCAATCAGACCAGATCGGTCGGGTCGGGTCGTGTCTGCAGTCGCCTCCGAGTATAACCCCGTTGGTGTGGCATCTCTCTCATGGGAGGGTCGGGTACTGACTGGCATCCCGATCCCGCGCCGAGCGATGCGCACCCGTCCGGCTGACACAGGCTACGCGTTTGTGATCGCATACATTTTCGTCGTCGAACAATCGGCGGGCGCCCCGTATCCCAAGTTCAATGCCGTTTGCCGGCTCGTTTATTGACACATCGGCATCCGTTGGGCTTGTCGCTCTCATTTGTGTCGTCATCATGGGTGCCTCGACACCGGACACATGAGTCCGGACGTTCCTCGGGTTGAAACCTCGATCCTTTGAAGGAATTCAGGACAGCCGCGTGGCAAGCTATGCCGTCGGAAGGGGCCTGCCAGTCGACGCAGTCTGCCGTTCGCTCTCGGTTTCGATGGTTGACGCCGGTCCAAACGGTGGCACAACGGTTCCGCGGTGAGGTCTTCCAGATCTACGCGTTCGTGGCGCAAGGTGCCACTGCTCTGGTTTGATCTGCACTGATCTCGATCAAGCACCGTGTGAACTGCTCGGCGATCATGAACGATGACCGGTTTGGCACCTTTGGGAACGCATCCGTGAGCAACGACGATTCCGTCTTCTTGGGCATAGGGGGCAACCTGGGCGACAGGGTCGCTCATCTTCGCCATGCCCTCTGGCTTCTCGCCCAGGACTGTGACGACTTGACGATCTCGCCAGTCTATGAAACTCCACCGTGGGGGGACACTGACCAACCCATGTTCCTGAACTTGGTGGCGCGTGGCAAGACTGTCCTCTCTCCCCAACTCCTTCTGGCCCGCGTCAAGGCAATCGAGTTCGAGGTTGGACGGCGTCCGACCCGACGTTGGGGTCCAAGGGTGATCGACATCGACATCCTCGCCATGGGTCGCACGATCGAGAACGGGCCAGACTTGGCGATTCCACATGCGCTCATGCATGAACGTGGGTTCGTGATGGTGCCGCTGGCGGAACTTGAACCAGAGTGGGTTCATCCCGTTTTGGGAACGTCCGCGTCATTGATCGCCGCCTCCCTTCCGGATGACGCGCGCCTCGGCATAAAGCGGACACCGATCGAAATTGTCTGGGGGGTTGGGCGATGACAGGACCGGAGGCCTCAACGGTCGGACACGCAACTGAGACGGATGCGCACGGAACGGCACCGGTCCGGGTGCTCATTGTTCGTCACGGTGAGACGCAGTGGAACGCGGACGGTCGCATCCAGGGCCAAACCGATGTACATCTGAGTGATCGGGGTGAGATGCAGGCGCGGGCGCTTGTCCCGAGGCTGGCTGACGAACTCATCGCGGCGGTCTATGCCAGTGACCTGCAACGGGCATGGCGCACCGCGGACTTGGCCGTTGAAGGGCGGTTAGTGCCGGTGACACGGGATCCGGCATGGCGTGAACTTGCGTTTGGCGAATGGGAGGGACTGGTCTACGCCGAGGCGGCAGCGAGGGATCCGGAAGTCGCGTCACGTCGATTGCGCCATCCCGCGCGCACGGCGCC
>DDYL01000103.1:0-4348 GCA_002347925.1 Chloroflexi bacterium UBA2235
CGACTCCCAATGCACACAGTGATGCCCGGCCTACTTGGCGGTCATCCAATCTCGCCCGATCCCGACATCGGCGACCAGCGGGACCCGGAGCGCCATCGCGCGTTCCATCTCCTCGCGGACGACCTCGGCCATCGCCGGGGCATCTCCGTCGGGCACCTCGAGGACCAGTTCGTCATGGATCTGCAGGAGAAGGCGCATGGGGAGGTTCCCGGCCACGATCCGGCGGTGGAGGTTCACCATTGCCAGCTTGATCAGGTCGGCAGCGCTTCCCTGGATCACCGAGTTGATCGCCAGCCGTTCCCCAAGGCCCCGGGTGTTCCCGTTGGTGCTATGGATCTCCGGGATATTGCGCCGGCGACCAAGGATCGTGGTCACGTATCCGTGGTCGGTCGCCTGCCGGATGCACGCCTGGAGGAAGCGGTCGATGCCAGGAAAGCGTCGCTTGTAGTCGGAGATCAGGGCAAGGGCGCCGTCATAGTTCAGGTCACCGACCCGGCGTGCCAGTCCCCACGCCGAGATGCCGTAGATGATCCCGAAATTGATGGTCTTGGCCTGGTTGCGCTGGTCACGGGAGACATCCTCGGCGCGCCCGCCGAAGACCTGGGCAGCGACGGCGGCGTGGATGTCCAAGCCCCGGTGGAATGCGTCGAGAAGGCCGGCATCCTCCGACAGATGGGCAAGGACGCGCAACTCGATCTGCGAATAGTCGGCACACAACAGGACATGGCCCGGAGGCGCGTGGAATGCCTTGCGGACCTGGCGACCCTCCTCGCTCCGCACCGGGATGTTCTGCAAGTTCGGTGAATCCGACGCGAGGCGGCCGGTGGCGGCCCCGGACTGCCGGTACGTCGTGTGGATTCGTCCGTCGGCCGGGTCGATGGCATCGCGCAGGGCGTCCAGATAGGTCGAGATCAGCTTCTGCAACTTGCGGTACTCAAGGACCATCCCCGGGACCATCGTGTGGGGCTCCGCCGGGTCTTCCTGCTCAACCAACTTGTCAAGAACTTCGCTATCGGTACTGCGACTTCCCGTGCTTGTCTTGCGGGCACCACGTCCACCCACGGATAGCCCCAACTTGTCAAACAGGACGTCGCCGAGCTGTTTCGGACTGTCCAGCCCGAATGGCGCACCTACCGCGGTGAAGATGGCATCCCGGATGACGTTGACCCGCGCAACCAGTTCCGCGGCCTGTCCGGACAATTCGTCGGCATCGCACAGGATCCCGGCCTCTTCCATCGAGGCAAGGACGGCGGTCAGCGGGCCCTCGACATCGCGCATGACGTCGGCCATGCCCGCCCTCTCGATTCTTGGCCGGAGCACGTTCGCCAGTCGCAGGGTGATGTCGGCATCCTCGGCGGCGTAGCTCGTCACCTTCGCAAGCGCCACCTGATCCATCGAAGTCGGTCGCGACGCGATCACGCTGGGCACCGGAGCCAGTTCGGAGATGTCGAGGGTTGCCTGACGCACCTTCCGGGGCTTCGCAGCCTCGGTATCGATCAAGTCGGAGAGAGGCACGGGCCGGTAGTTGAGCCACCGCAGGGCCATGTCATCCATCTTGTATGTCCCGCGCGTCCCGGCATCCAGGAACTGCCCGGCAAGCATCGTGTCAATGGCGACCCCCGCAAGGCGCACGCCACACCGCAACAGGACGGCTGCGTCGAACTTGATGTTGTGTCCGCATTTCGGCACCGACTGGTCCTCAAGGACCGGCTTGAGCAACGAAAGGGCGGTCGCCTCATCGAGATGCGACGAGGGTTCGGGAGACCGCACCGGAACGTAGATGGCGTGTCCCTCCCGCCAGGCGATGCAGATGCCCACCAGCCGGTCGGTACGCAACAGGCCCGTCGTCTCGGTATCCACCGCCAGCAGCGGGGCGGCCCGCATGGACACGATTGCCGCCTCAAGTCCGGCGACGGTGGTCACGCACTCGTAAGTCGCACCCGCAGTCGCTATGGTCGCGGGTTCCCCGGCCGGGACCTCCGGCTCCACATCCTCCTGCACATCCGGGGGCACGGTCCCCACCCCCTGCCGCTCCCCCACAGGGACAGCGGAGGCTGGCCAAGCACCGCCTTCGGCCGGAGGCGTGATCCCGAACGACTTCGCAAGGCGGTGCACATCCTGCTGGAACCGGTTGAACCCGAGTTCCTGGAAGAGCGGGATCACCCGGGCAAGGTCGGGCGGGCTGACCGCCGCGGCGTCCATGGTGAAATCGAATTCCCCATCCCGCTTGAGCGTGACAAGGAACTTCGAAAGGTCGCGCTGGGTCGCGAACCCGCCGACTTCCACCGGGGCAGCGAAGGCCTCCAGGTTCTCCCGGCGCTTCCCCTTGATCTTCTCGATGTTCGCGTAAATGCCTTCAAGCGTGCCGTATTCCTGAAGGAGTTGCGCGGCGGTCTTCGGCCCGATCCCGTTCGCACCCGGGATGTTGTCTGAGGTGTCACCGGTCAGCGTCAGCAGGTCGATCACCTGTTCGGGCCGGACCCCTTTCGCGTCCAGCAGGGTCTCTGGGGTCTGGAAAGTATCGCTCTGGGGATCGAACATCCGCACGCGGTCGCCGAGCAGCTGCTCGAGATCCTTGTCCCGCGACACGATGCAGACGCTCACGTGCGAGAGCGCCGGGTCGTCCAGGACGCGCTGCACGATGGTGGCGATGACGTCGTCCGCCTCCAGACCCGGCTTGCCGATGACCGGGATGCCAAGGGCGGCGACCGACTCGAGGACGCGCGGGATCTGCACCTTGAGGTCGGGGGGCGTCGGCGACCGTGTGGCCTTGTATGCCGGATAGACGGTGTCCCGGAAGGTATCCCCGGGCATGTCGACGATCATCGCCAGGTAGTGAGGCTTCGATTGGAAGATCAGCTTGAAGAGGGTGGCAAGGACCCCGAACACCACCTGGGTCGGTTCGCCGGTCACCTGACTGGTCATGGGGGTGCGCATCGCGAAGAATGCGCGGAAGATCTGCGCGTACCCGTCAATAAGGTAGAGGGTCTCGGTGGTGGCCGGATTCCCGGCGAGGTTCGCACTCATGTTCATTCCATTCGAGGCATCGTGCCCGCTGGGGAAACGACCGGACAGCAGATCACCCAACGCATCGAGGTACGCTGTCTCTCCAGAACGAACGGCGGAAGCGCCACCAATGGCGCGAGCCTGGCGTCAATCGCGACATGGGCCACAAGCCGCGCGATGACGGGCGACTACTCCTCGACGCGGACGCCGCGGATCCATCGCGCCAGGACCGGTGCCTGCGATGCCGTCGGGCCAGCCGACTGGGCCGCGCTGAGGGCGACGTCATCGTAGCGCTGCGAGTACTGCTCAACCAGTTGCAGCACATTGGCAAGCGGACCGGCAGGCAGGCGCACCAGCATCAGGGCACCCCGCTGACGCGGGTCTCCCGCCCAGATGGTCGTCGGGCCAAGCTGCACCGGCGGGACCGGCTTGGGCTTGCGCGCACGTGGGGCACGGGGAAGCTGGGAACCAGCGTCCTGCCCGCCAATGACTGGGCCGACGGTGGCGGCAGGCTGGTCCAAGCCATCGGGCACGGGGCGCGCCACCCGGACGGGCCGTCGCGGTGCCGATCCGTCCTCGGTCTTCGTGGTCGAACCGGCCGGCCGTCCACGCTTGCGGTTCCACTTCTCGGCTGCGAACTGCTCGACGTCACCGAGCCGGTAGCCGTAGATCGGCACATCCGGTGGCCCGAGTTGCTGGGCGGGCAACCATCCGAACCGGCGCCACTTCTGGACAAGGCTGACACTGCAGTCAAGCCGACGCGCCACCTGCGCCACCGACATGAGACGGTCCGGATCTTCGCCCGGGGCGAGGGTGCTCGCATCACCATCCAGGCCAAGGACGGCATCCTCGACCATCCCGTCATCGTCGACGGATGCCGGCGCCACCTTAAGTGGGTCACGTCGAGTCACGGTACAGCCCCTCCCCGTTTCAGTGCGTCGGAAACAGTGTAGCGCGTGTACGGTTGCGTGCGTCCAGCATTGTGGCGGGCATGCGGGGCGGTACCCGACCAAGATGGCGCGGGGATTGTCATTCCCCTGCACGGTATCGTGGGGCATGGCATGGATACCTATCGAGGGTGCTGATCAAGCCGTCACCGGACCGGGGCGATTGCTGCCCACTTGACGAAGGCCGCTCGGCAGGCTCGTCTCCGGATTGCTTGCGATCGCCCTCTCCAGACGCGCGCAGGTGACCCCCGAAGCGGGACGGCTCCAGTGGATTTCCCAGCCAATGGGGGTCCCCACGGTCGACATCGACAACGGTGACTCGCTCTTCCGGGTTCTGACCCCTGTGCAAGCCGGCCAATAGGATCTGGTACAGACTTTGGGGCCGGCGGGGGCGC
>DDYL01000103.1:4434-6591 GCA_002347925.1 Chloroflexi bacterium UBA2235
CCATCGGCAACGTGCCGGCGCTTCCGGGGAACGTCGCACCAACCGTCACCGGGCATGGCACGCGCTATCATGCGGGAAGCGGGTGTGGAACCGGACAGGTGCCCGCGGGATGAGAGATCACGATGGCAGACACCGTACGCGTGGCCGTGCTTGGGGCCGCCGCCTTCTCCGAAGTCGCACACATCCCCGGCGTGAATGCACACCCCAACGGCGAAGTGGTGGCCCTCTACAGCCGCGACCTCGCACGGGCCCGCGCCATGGCCGACCGCACCGGCGTGCCGGACGTCACCGATGACCTCGACGCGCTCCTGGCCCGCACGGACATCCACGCCGTCACCGTGCCGTCCTCCAACGACAACCACTACACCTACACCATGGCGGCCCTGCGCGCCGGCAAGCATGTCTTCTGCGAGAAGCCAATGGCACTCAACGCCGGCCTCGCTGCCGAGATGACCCGCGAAGCCAATGCCCGGGGTCTCGTCGGCATCATCGCCTTCATCTTCCGGTACACCTACTGCATGCAGGAGGTCCGCCGGCTGGTCGCATCGGGCGCCATCGGCACCCCCCACTACGTCTCCATTGATAGCCAGGGGCAGGGCTGGCACCGCGGGACCGATGCCACCTGGCGCACCTACGCGGGCGTCCACGGGGCCGGACAACTGGGTGAGATGGGGTCGCACCTCTACGACTCGATCAACTTCACCGTCGGACCGGCTGCCGGGTTCATCAAGGAAGTCTCCGCGGTCACCTACACCGTCCCGCGCACCGTGACCGGCCCGGACGGCCACCCGGTCGCCGTGGAGACGCTCGACCTCGCCTCGGCCCTCGTGCGCACCACCGGAGGCCTGCAGGGCCAGATGATCACCAGCCGTGCGAGTGCCTCGGCCAACCCGACCGGCATGGGCGGACTGGTGGTGACCGGCACCGAAGGCGCACTCTTCACCAACTTCACCCGTGGCGACAACGAGATCCTGCGCTTGCAGAAGCCCGGCGGGCAGTGGGAAGACCTGGACCTGCCCGAAGGTGCGCGCGATGGCAAGCCCCACGGCATCTACCGCATGCTGGGCAATTTCATTGACGCCGTCCGCCGGGGTCACGCCGATCCGGACCATGATGGCGACTTCCACGACGGCTACCGTTCACAAGCCGCCATCGACGCAACCATCGCAGCCGCAGCCTCGCATACCTGGGTCAGCGTCGATACGGACGTCCCGCACGCGTGACCGCAGCACCCGGGAACGGCGCCAAGCCCACCACAACACCCCCGACCCCGCCATCCGGCAGGGCCGGGGGTGCCTTGATGACGCGCCTCTTCACCATCGTGCGGTTCGTCCTGGCGGGCGGTGGATCGCTGGTCGGGGACCTCGTCGCCCAGGCAGTCCTCCTTGAAGTCCTCGGCGTCGACGCATGGCTCGCGATTCCCGTGGCTTACGAGATATCGCTCATCGGGCACTTCTTCCTGAACGACCGGTGGGTCTTCACCCGCGCACACGGCCTGCGCCAACAGTACGCCTGGCAGCGGTTCCTCACCTTCCAGATCGCCGCGTTGGTGCCCCAGTTCATCACCAACGGCATCGCCGTGGGTCTGGTCAGCGGCCCATGGGCATCCGTGTTCGACGACTGGTGGGGCCCGTACGTTGCCAAGATCCTGGGCACCGGTGCCGGTTTCGCATGGAACGTCGCCGTCAGCTTCGGATGGATCTGGCGCGCCGCCCCGGCAACTCCCGACCACAAGGCGTGACAGACGCGCGGGATCGTGGCGATGGCACAGATGGGGTCCGGCAGGCGCCAGGGCGTGCGGGAATCATCTCCCATCCACGTCAGATTTCCCGGGCCCACTACCCCGCCCATGCAGGCAGGGATGCCCGCGGACCAATAATCAGCGCCGGCCCACCAATCAGTGGGTTGATGGGGATAGGCGGCGCATCATCCTGGGAGCGCCGGTCGTGGCGCCTGGCCAGGCGGGGCCAAGTGTGGGGGCAACACACCCGCCCCGTGCACGCATACCCACGGTCAAAGGTTGGGGAGGAGGAAATACTCCCTTGGGAGTGGAGAACGCCCGAAACCAAGATGAATCGGGCCGAAACCACGACACGTCGAAGCCAATCCTCAAGCTCACGCTTCGTGAACGTGCGAGTCTCGAACCGCTCGAGAAGC
>DDYL01000103.1:6679-9766 GCA_002347925.1 Chloroflexi bacterium UBA2235
CTGTCGTAGCCGGATTGTGGTCGCATCACCGCTGATTCCAAAAGCCGAAGGTCTCGCAAGCCCGGTGTGCCACCGTGCGCCTCGACCGACATGCGGTGCAGGGCAGGGACGTCCCCCACAGTCAAATACCGGCGGGCAGTCATTGAGCCAATGTGCGGTAGACGGGTTCGTATTCCGCAAGGCTCGCTTTCATCGCCTCGACGACATCCGGACTTGCCTCGTCGGAAGTCTCGCGCCGGAGAAACTCCCGGAGTGCCGAATGCACCACGGCCTCGACACCGCATCCAGACCGTTCGGCAAAGTCCGTCACGGCCTCAAGAAGGTCATCCGGAACCGTCACCGTAGTGGTCTTGGCCTCGATGCTCATCAACTGTCTCCAAAAAATGCATCGGAATGAGCCTGCCAGGGTGGCAGGTCGCTCGTCGTAGCGTAGCGCCCACTCCCTACCGAAAACTGAGTCCAATTGAGTACCGCGACCGACCAGATTTCGTGACCGCGCATCTTTGCCCGTTTCTCCGGCACTTCCGCACTTGGAGTCTGGGTGCCCCCATTCCGGCGAGGGCGCCGGCGCTCCCAGGGCATCGCACCAACCCATACTGGCGAGGACGAGGGATTGGACGGCCTGACGAAGTAGACTTGAACAGGTCGAAGTCGCCACCGTAGATTCGCAGGGAAGTATCGATGGACAAGACACCTGCAGACATTCCAGCCGGACTCCCGGACATCGCACAATTGGTCTCCGCTGCCCGCGCGACAGGGCAAGTGCAAGTCGTAAGACAGGTCTTTGATGGACTGACTGTCGACGTGAGAGTCGGAACGACGTCTCCGCGTCGACCTCGTAGAAAGACCGGCATCCTCGGTGCCGATGACCCACTTTTCCAGCTCGATCGCCACATGCCTGAACGGTCGGCATCAGAAGCAGTGGATCCTCCAGTGTCGTCAGACAAGTACCGGTACCTTGCCGAGACACACAACCCGCCGAACGAATGAGCGCACGCACTACCCGGACCCACCGATCTCACGTGTTCGTCGACACCTCGGCGTTCTACGCGCTTGCGGACCCGTCTGACGCGAACAACAGGGCAAGCGAGTTGATCGCGCACCGAATTGCCGTGCTTGGCCTTTCCGCGGTCACAACCACTCTCTGCCTCGCGGAACTCCACGCGCTCGTGCTGTCTCGACGGGGTCGACACCCGGCATTACAAGTGCTCAGGGATGTGGTCGCGAGCACGACCATCATGGTGCGTCCGACGCCCAATGATGAACGACGAGCAGTAGGAATTCTCGAAGCCTACAGCGACAAGGACTTCTCTTTCACGGATGCGGTTAGCTTCTCGGTGATGGAGCGGATTGGGGTCAGCGTGGCGTTTTCCTTTGATCGACACTTCATGCAATACGGGATGACCGTTTTGACGGTAACGACGTAAAACACCACACCACCCATGCGGGCAGGGATGCCCGCGGACCGCAAATCGGTACCTGCCCACCAATCAGTGGGTTGATGGGGAGAGGCGGCACACCACACTGGGAGCGCCGGCGCCCTCGCCGGCCCACCCATGCGGGGAGGGACGACCTCGGACCGCAAATCGGTACCTGCCCACCAAACAGTGGATTGACGGGGAAACGGGGCGCATCATCCTGGGATCGCCGGCGCCCTCGCCGGCCCACCGATGCGGGCAGGGATGCACGCGAACCGCAAATCGGCGCTGGCCCAACAGTCAGTGTATTGACGGGGAAACAGGGCGCCTCATCCTGGGAGCGCCGGCGCCCTCGCCGGCCCATCGTCATCGGGTGGAACGAAAGGCGTCGGGAGGGCACGGAACCACTTGCCTGAACGCTCGATCCACGGCACAAATCCCCACCACCCCACCCATGCCGGCAGGGATGCCCGCGGACCACAAATCGGCACCTGCCCACCAACCACACCACTGCCCCATGCCGGCGAGGGCGCCGGCGCTCCCAGGCCCTACTACCCCACCCATGCGGGCAGGGATGCCCGTGGACCAAAAAAACAATCCCAGGACGGCGAAATCACCCGTTGCCGGACAAGACGCGGTAGGTGGCCTGTCCGGGGTCAAGGGTGGTGGCCTTCTTCAGCATCGTCGTGGCCACATCGCGCGCAAGGCCGGGGTTCTGCGTCACCCGCACGTAATACCCCGCCACCAACGCATTCCACGCCGGAACCATCACGATCACCGTCAGCACACCCGCCACCGTCAGCACACCCAGCACGCGCCAGTCGGGCACCGGCCGGTCGGCCACGCCATACGCCACCACCACGCCCACCATCGCCATGCCCGCCAACGCGCCAATCACCCACGTCACCAGCTCGCCCGCACCCGGTCCCCAGATGGCCGTCGCAATCACCAGCACCCCAAGGCCACCCACGATCATCGCCGGTCTCCACCCCGACTGCGCACCGTCAAAATCCAGCACGCCCACCGGGACCGCCTGCGCCGGACGACGCTCCACCGGCCCAGCTGCGCGGGTTACCCGGTCCGACGGGTCCGTGACCAACGCAACCGTCGTGATCGTCCACGCCAGGAAGGTGATCGCCGTGGCATCCACGCCCGTCAGGCCGGAGATCGCCAGGCACACCAGCGCCGGGGCCAGCGCCGGGCCGGCAAATCCCGCTGTCACCGTGCGTCGCAGCCGCCACGCCACCGCCATCGCGCCGATGACCGTGACCATCCACGCCACCAAACCGACCGCACCCGTCGTCAGCAGCACGTCCAGGACACTGTTGTGCGCGCGGTCGTAGGTGATGTCGCCCTGGACCTTCGCCACCAGGGGACTGTCGTTCGAGGCCAGCACGAAGACCTGCGACTCCGGCCCGTACCCGAAGAGCCGGTACCACCACGATCCCGCCGGACGATGGTCGGGCAGGCCGTTGAGCCGCGAGACATCCCCGAACTGCGCCCCGGCGAGGGCGGCAGCCATCGACCGCGCCCGGGGTGCCGACGGCGCCGGACGGTCCATGTAGACCACCAGGCTCTGCTCCCAGATGTTCGTGCGCCAGCTGACGCTCGACCACACGCGCGGGTCGGTGAAGATGTTCACGCGGGAACTCACCACCGAGAGGGTCTG
>DDYL01000103.1:9806-11187 GCA_002347925.1 Chloroflexi bacterium UBA2235
TGCCGGTTGCTTCGCCTCAGCGGCCGATGTTGCGACGCTTCCCCCGGATGCCGCGGGGAGCGGGGCCGGTGCACTCGCGCCCGCAGTACGGCTTCCCGGCGTCGCCAGGCAGACCGTGGATGGGGTGAACCACGCGCCCACCATCACCAGCGTGCCGGCCGTCGCCAAGGCAACCGGGATCGCCACCGACGACAGGCGCGTCCCCGGCTTCGCCCCGGTGAAGAGCGCGATGATCCAGATGCCCAGGCCCAGCACCAAGCCAGCCGCCGGCCCCCGGCTCAGCGTGATGCCGTTGCCGATGAGCAGCAGCGCCGCCAACGCAAGCCACCCGGCAAACGCCACGTTCCACCGCACCACCGGGCGCAGGCCAACCGCGCGCACCACCGATGCTCCCCACACCAGCGCCAGCGGGATCGGCAGCCACGTGGTGGAGAGGTCGTCGCGCACCGCCCACATGCCACCGTACAGGAGCGCCAGTGCCCCGGAGGCCTCCGCAACCGGCCGTTGCCACCCGGGGCGAACCACTGGCGTGTCGGTGACCCCGAAAGCGCCTACGGTGCGACGGCGACGCCGGGCGGTCTCCCGCCGGGGACCCGTCGCCGGCACCGCCGATGGTGCGGGCCCGGCATCGTCATCGTCACGGCGCAGCCACGCCTGCCGGGCCAGTTCCAGCGCCACAAGCGTGGCAACGCTCAGGTAGGTGGCACCCGGCAGCGCATTGCCGATGGTGGTGGGGACACGCTCAACGCCACACAGCGTCAGGCTGACCGGATCGATGCCGAACCGTTGCAGGACGGTAGAGATGGCGACTGGCAGCGCACCGATGGCCAGGATGCGCACCAGGAGTGCCGACGTGCCGGGCCACCGGAGATCGCCGGTGGTGAGGATGAGGATGGCGCCGAGGGATATCATGAAAATGGTGCCCTGCCCGCGCCCCAGGGTGCCGAACCAACTGGTGTCCGGCGCCACGGAGAAGAGGGTGGACAGCAGCGCGATGACCGCCGACGCGGTGACCCCGGCGACGGTCACNNGACGCCGGGGATCAGGCGCAGGACCGGGGCGCCGAGGCACGCCAGGACGGCAATGGCATCCACGAGGAGCGTCTTTACCGGTTCGAAGGTGCTCAGCACCCCCGGAAGCACGATGACCGGCACGGCGCCGAGAAGCAGGCCCAGCAGTGCGACCGCCACGCAGATTCCCTTCCCCGTCAACGGCTATGGAGATTGGCAGTGTACCGTGGAGACAAAGATAAGCGTGGTGCCCCGCATCAGCGTTTTGGAACCACAAGCAACCAGCACTGGCAACCGCTTACAGGATCATGGCGGGGTAGGGTGCCGGGTGGGTTTCGCTGCACGTTCTGTTGAGTGATGCCATCCGTGAT
>DDYL01000224.1:0-1249 GCA_002347925.1 Chloroflexi bacterium UBA2235
CGGGGTCGTCCGCGACACTGGGGAACCTGTATCCAGAACACCAGACGGAGTGGGGTCTCTTCCCCACTCCGTCTTCGTGTTGCGAGGGATCCGGGCATTCCCACCCGACCAAGATCCGGGGCGGTCCACGGTCAAGCCGGCACTGTCGCTACCAATCGGCGACCGACCCATCCTCGTGCAGTGGCGTTGCGATGACTTTCGCGACGGGCGGGTACGCGCGCACCACGTCCATGTCCAGTTCCACCCCGATTCCCGGACGGTTGGGTACCAGAAGGTAGCCACCCTCGCGAACCAGAGGCTGCTTGAGGATGGTTGACTTCGGTGGAAGGTCCTCGCCGGTGTACTCCTGCAAGGCGAAGTTCGGGATGCAGGCATCGAGTTGCACGCACGCGGCGGTGCTGACTGGCGAGAGTGGATTGTGCGGGATCACGCCGACGTGGTAGGCCTCGGCAATGGCCGCGATCTTCTTGGCGTGCGTCAGGCCACCGACCATGCAGACGTCGGGCCGGATGAAGCGGCACCCACCTGCAGCCAGGAGTTCATTGAACTCCCAGATGGTGTGCAGGCGTTCGCCCGTCGCGATTGGCACCGGGATGCTTCGCTGCAGGTCACCCATCCGCTGGATGCTGTCGGGCACCAACGGGTCTTCCAGGAAGTACGGCCGGTACTTCGCCAGTTCCAGTGCGAGGCCCGAAGCGTGGTGCGGGTCCATGCGACGGTGGATCTCGACACACAGGTCGACGCCGTTCCCGACCGTCTCCCGGACGGCGGCGACGCGCGCAAGCATCTGTTCCAGGAGTTCGGCGTAGCGCAGTTCCGGGTAGTTGTGCGGGAAGGGTGTGAACCGGACGGCGGTGAACCCGTCCCGCACGGCCGCTGCCGCGCTTGCCGCGAGATCGTCGGCGGTCTCACCACCGACGTGCATGTAGAGGCGGATGCGGTCGCGACACTTTCCGCCCAGGAGTTGCCATGCCGGCACCCCGAAGTGCTTGCCCGCGATGTCCCAGAGGGCGAGGTCGATCGCACTCAAGGCCGACATGATGACCGCGCCGCGGAAATGGGCATTGCGGTAGAGGAACTGCCAGTGGTGTTCGATCTGGAGCGGATCCTTCCCCAGCAGATAGGGTTGCCATGCCTGCAGGACGCCACCGATTGCCTCGGGGTAGCCGTGGATGCCCCCCTCACCAAGGCCGGTGATGCCCTCCTCGGTATGTACCAGGAGGTAGAACCACCGGCCGACCTGAAACCA
>DDYL01000224.1:1300-1602 GCA_002347925.1 Chloroflexi bacterium UBA2235
GTTGTTGGCGGATGGTATCCGCGGCGGGAAGGGGCACGGATCGTTACCGGCCGGTTTGTCTGGAAGGCACGCCGGTCAGGTGGTGACGAGGCACGGCACGGTGGGTCTTTCACCGGGACCGGGGATAGCCTAGAACGGCCACCACGGACGGCGTTTCACGCCATCGTTGGTGCCGGGCCGGGATCCACCCGAGGCCGAACCCGTCAGGTTGCCCATGGCATCGCGGTACTGGGTGACGCCGCCGAAGCTGTTGGATGACCCGGTCAGGTTGCCCATGGCATCGCGGTACTGGGTGATGCCAC
>DDYL01000224.1:1693-5525 GCA_002347925.1 Chloroflexi bacterium UBA2235
ACTGGGTAGTCCCGCCGAAGTCGATTGATGATCCGCGCGTGTTGCCCATCCCGTCGCGGAAGTTCGTGGTGTTCCCGAACACGCTCTTGGCTTCGTCGGGCTTCTTGCCAAACATGACCGTCACCTCCCGGTTCTCACTGGTACTCGCGCGGGGCACGATTGCCCCTTGCAAACATCCTATCACTGGGTAATCAGTCATGCAATACCGCACATGGTTTCAGACGGTCATGCGGTAACAACGAGAACGTGATGCGACGAATCCCTGGCGGGCACCGGGGGTGAAGCGAGGGACACACCGGTCAGGGTCGGTGGTGTCAGGGATGAGGGACCTATCTGGGGATCAGGAGGGACCAGTGGCACGGAGGTCGGCAAGCCGGGCAATCTGCCGACCATGGTCATCGAAGTTCGCGGGCGACAACCACCGCTCGAAACCGTCCCTGATTACTGGCCAGTCGCGGTCGATGATTGCGTACCAGGCCGTGTCCCGGTTGCGCCCCTTGTAGACGACTGCCTGCCGGAAGATGCCCTCGAAACGGAACCCGAAGCGTTCGGCGGCACGTCGCGAGGGGGCGTTCAAGTCGTCACACTTCCACTCGAAGCGGCGGTAGCCGAGGTCATCGAACGCATGGCGCATGAGGAGGAAGATTGCCTCGGTGGCGACTGGCGTCCGTTGCATCCGGGGTGAGAAATGGAGGTGGCCGACCTCGATCACGCCGTTGGCCGGATCGATGCGGAGGTACGCCCCAATACCCACGGCAACTCCCCCCTCCCGCCGGGAAGCCCCCACTCCGTGTTCCTCCCCCAGGGGGAGAGGGGAGGTCTGGTCGACGATCGCGAAGAAGAGGGGATCCTCGCTTGCCGTCGCCCATTCAGTCCAGGTTCGGTAGGTCGGCTCGTCGTCGAAGGGTCCGACAGGCAGGTAGGTCCACATGCGCCCGGAAGCATCATCGGCATTCGCGGTGAAGAGGTCGTGCGCATGGTGCCCGGGATCCAGCGGTTCGAGACGGCACATGCGCCCAGTCAGGGTGATGCGTCCGGGTCGGGGCCGTGCCGTCCATCCCGGCACGTCGAACCCGACGGGCTGTCCATCACTGGTAGATGAGTGCGCTTCGCCGACTGAGGGACTGTTCCCGGCTTCCATGACCCGCATGGTAGCGTCCGCGACCGTCCCGGCTATCCCCCGGCAAGTACGCGGGTGAGGGCGTGGTAGGCGGGTTTCGGGGCGTACGTGGTGTCGAAGGGCAGGGCACCGTCGGGCTTGCCGGTGAATCCGGGAATCCACGAGTGGGCGTCGGTGAAACCCCAGAAGGTGAACGAGGTGACGCCGGCCTCGATGCAGGTGCCAAGGATGTCGGCGTAGACCTTCGCCTGTTCGTCCAACCGCTCATCGTCAGTCCCGGTGCCGGTCTGGAGTTTCACGTCCATCTCGGTGACATGTACCTCCAGGCCAAGGGCACGCAGGCGGGCAATGTTGGCCGCGAGGTCGGGACGTGACGGTGATTGCCGTGCGCCGATGCCGACATGCATCTGCAAGCCCACGCCGTGCACCGGTACGCCATCCTGGACGAGACCCCGCAGGAGTTCGTACACGGCATCCGCCTTGCGTCCCATTCCCTCGGCACCGTAGTCGTTGTAGAAGAGCCTGGCATCGGGGTCGGCCTCATTGGCCCACCGGAAGAGATCGGCGAGGTAGCCGGGTCCAAGCGCGCGTGCCCACAGGGTGTCGCGCAGGGCACCGGTGTCGGTGATTGCTTCGTTCACCACGTCCCATGCGGGAACCGGAACGGGGCCATCGTTGCGGTAGTGCGTCAGGACGCCTGTGATGTGGTCTCGCAAGGCGGCACTGGCGTTCTCACCGGAAGCGGCGACGCGTTCAAGCCACGCCGGATTCTGGTTGTGCCAGACGAGGGTGTGACCACGAATGGTCATGCCGTGCGCCGTGGCGAAGGCCACGATGGCATCGGCTGCCTGGAAATCGAAGCGTCCCTGTGATGGTTGCAGGAAACTGGGCTTCATGACGTTCTCGCAGGTGACTGACGAGAATTCGCGGGCGAGGATTTCGCGATAGGCCGGTTCGGCAACCAATGGGCGCGAGGCAACGGCGGCACCGATGCGGATTCCCCGGGCATCGGCGAGGTCGCGCAGGGGTGGGGCGACTTGCAATCCAGGGCGATGGGGTGGTGCTGTGCCGGGGGCATGATCCTGACGGTTCATCGATGCGGGTTCTCCGACCGCGAAGGCAGTACCCGGGGTACTGAGTCCAACGAGTGATGCGCCCGCCGTCAGGCCCGCACGACGGTTCAACCTGACGGGGCGCACGGCGGTCATTGGCGCACGATACCTTCGCTGCCCATTGTCATGCCTGAGGTTCGCCTACGACGGGTCGTCCGGCGATGACCAGGAAGCGCAGGGGTTCGTGAGATTGCGCATGCGCGGTGGCGTTCAGGCAGTCGCCTGGTCCCAGGATCAGTCGCTGATGCGCACCGACCTCGACCCCATCCCCCAGATGGGCGCGGGCTTCACTACTTCCTGCGCCCTCCTGACCGGGATGCGCGTCGTGGTGGGGTGTGCCAATGCGTCCCATTCCGGAGATGACGTAGGCCAGGCCCTGGTACCCGGCCGGGACGGGGACGGACACCGAATGGCCGGGATCCACGTGGACATCGAGGTACTGGGTCGGGTTGCGCAGGACGATCGGCGAGGCCTTGCCGGCGTACTCACCGGCCACCACGCGGACGAGGACGCCGTCGGCGGTCACCTCAGGCACGGCATCGGGCGGAAGCAACTGGAATGTCGGGTCGATGTTCCGGTCTTCGGCGGAAAGCAGGATGAACAACTGGAAACCCCGGTAAGGCACACCACCGACCGGTTGTTCGGAATGCGAGAAGCCCCGTCCGAAGAGGTTGCGTTCGACACCTCCGGCGACCACGGTGCCCGCGTTGCCAAGGGTGTCCTCGTGATAGAGGGCACCGCCGATGCCGTACGTGATGATCTCGACGCCCCGGTGCGGATGGGTCGGGAACATCACGTGGGGTGGCACGTCATCGTGCATCATGGCGATGAATGGATCGACGTGATCGACCCCTGATCCCTGCCCGATGACCAATCGGGAGTTCATGCCGGTACCGGACATGGGGCGCAGAGGTGCCGAGACGGCGGTGATGGCGCGTGCGGCGGTGGAGTTGCTTGCGGATTTGATCGTCGTCATTTGCGCAAAGCGTACGCGGTGGTTGCCGGACAGTGGTTGTGGAGACGCCGGGCCTTGCGAACCATCCGAACCCCGGTGCAGAGGAGTGCCGGACCACGGCCATGGCGTGAACGGCGCGTCCTGATTGAGGTGCCACATGGACCTATCCGGAGCGGCCGTAGGCGTCCTCCAACCGGGTCACATCAATCTCGGAGAAGTGGCCGAAGGAGACCTCGATGAAGCGTCCGGCATCACCGGGGGCGGAGACACGGTGGGTCGAACCGGGAGGGATCCAGATCTCCTCGCCGACGGTGGCGTCCCACGAGTGCCCATCGACCTCGACAAGCAGGCCGGCATCCAGGATGATCCACAGTTCGCCACGCTGATGGTGGTACTGGAGGCTGTGCACGCCTCCGGCACGGACCGTCACCAGTTTCACCGAAGCGACGGTGTTCCGCGCGTGTTGCACGGCACGGCCCCATTCACCGGCTTCGCGGATTGGGTCGGGACGGATGACCGGCCGGAAATGATTGGTGGGATCGTCTGGCAATGGCATTTCCTTGACCTGATCCCGTAGAGGAAGCGCCCCCACCCCCAACCCCTTCCCCGTTGCGACGGGAGAGGGGAGAGTGACACCGCCCACCC
>DDYL01000224.1:5572-5869 GCA_002347925.1 Chloroflexi bacterium UBA2235
GCGACTTCCAGCAGGCGTCCGCCATTGCCGGGGGCGGTCAGGCGATGGACGGCGCCGACGGGGATCCAGATCTCCTCACCCACCTTCGCCTCCCAGGTGCGTCCATCGAGTTCGACGACGAGACCGGGGTCGAGCATCACCCACAATTCGGCCCGTTGGTGGTGGTACTGCTTGCTGAGTTCGGCACCTGCCTGCACCTCGACGATCTTGACGGAGGTCTGCGTGTTCAGGGCGTACTGGAACATCTGGCCCCACGGGCGGGTGAGATGGATGACCTCGGGCTGTTCGGCGGGGGCG
>DDYL01000043.1:0-893 GCA_002347925.1 Chloroflexi bacterium UBA2235
GGGGTGGGGTCACCCGACCGGGCTACGGGGTCAGGTTCCGGAGGTTCGGGCCAGAACCGACACCTTGCTTGCTCATGGCAACGCTCAGGAAGTACGTGGATGACCCAATGGCATCACTCGCCCTGCCCATCGCTGCGATGGCTTCCGTGTGATCACCGCCCCGAAGCAGTAGTGCCTTCACTTCCGCAAAGAGGGCGACCGCCTTGCGGAGATTGACCCTCGCGCGCATGACATTGCCGTGAACGTCGTCATCCGGATAAGGCAGGTCCGTATCAGCATGTGAGGCAGACGCGGCCGCGTGATTCGAGACAGAACTCACTTTTGCATCCTTCCATCAATCATGGCGCCCAACAATTTCCGGGCCAATGGATGACACGGATCCAAGTCGGGGCGGATCCCAGCCACTGGAAGGAATGATACCGGCGAGCACCAACCACAACTCCGCCCGAGCAAAGCGTACAGCCCCAGGTGCGACGGGGTGTGCCAAGCGAAGCGTATTCACATCAGGGTGCGATGGGCCTGGCTAAGCGAAGCATAGAAATCAGGCGGGCTTCGTGAGCGCAGCGANNCATATACATAAAGGGTGGGGTTGGGTGGAGTGGGGTGAGAGCGCAGCGTGGGGTTGGGTTGGGTAGTTCTCAGTCGCCACTCCCATCGAAAACGACCGACCACGCGTCGCGAAATTCGGCATCGACACCAAAGGCGTCCACTGGGTCAGGCACTTCGGCCCACGGAGACAACTGGTAGGTGTTCCCGGTTTCAGACCACGATAGCCACCACCGGTGCACCCGCCCGTCACGTCCGAGGACGTAGCCGCTTACGGCCTCCACACGCCCCGGGAGGATCATGCCCTCGGATTGCACCAGGAAAAGGGCACGCCCCGGTTCGATGCC
>DDYL01000043.1:956-6590 GCA_002347925.1 Chloroflexi bacterium UBA2235
GACATAGCGCTCACCATTGTCCGGGCAAAAGTGTGTGGTGATGCGACGGAGGTCCTCGGTGACACTGGTGAAACGGTTTCCCGAAGGATCGTAGAACCCGCGTCGACGAACGTTCGCGGTCCGATCAATGTACGTGAATGGCTGCCCGGCGCGGATCGTGTCCCGGGCACTGCGGTCATATGCGCCGGTGTCCGGCCACGGACCTTCACTTCCGTGCTTCCCGAAGTGGTCGGCAAGCGCACCGGGCGCCCAAGTGGCATCACGCGCAATCCGCGCGACATCAACGAAAGTCCCTTGGGGGGCTATCGCGGTCGGACTTCCAACGACAGCAGCTGCCGTAGTCCCGGGATCCGCGACTGAACAGGCTCCGACAAGCCACGCAAGCCCCAGGGCGAACAGGCACCGCAATAGTGACACCGGAAACATTGACGACAGAAGCGTAACGCGGTGCGCTACGGTACGCGGATGTCGGAACTGACCTCGCCAACCGCCGCGGATGCGGTCGGATGGCCTCCCGCGGGACGGGGCTTCCGATCCCGCGCAGGATGGCACCTCGCCAGTGTGGCGTCGATGCATGCGGTCAGCGATGCCCTGTTCGCGGGCGTCTACCCTCTCCTGCCCCTCATCGCCAGCGACTTGCACCTGAGTTACGGACAGGTTGGTGCGGTCAAGGCAATCCTTGGAGGGGCCTCAGCCCTGTTGCAAGTCCCGGCCGGGATGCTCGCCGAAACCGTCGGGGAACACCTTCTGCTGGCCGCAGGCACTGGCGCCGTTGGCCTGGGCTTGATCGCCATGGCAGCCACTGCAACCTTCATCCCGCTCCTCATCTGGACCGCTCTGGCAGGTATCGGCGGAAATACGCAGCATCCTGTGGCAAACGCCCTGGTTTCGCGCCTGTTCAGCGATGCGAGGCGGCCCCAGGCGATTGGCACCCTGAACTTTGCTGGGGACATCGGAAAGATTGCGGCCCCGTTCATCGGCGGACTGGGTGCCTACTACTACGGTTGGCGCGGGGGAGTGATCGCCCTGGGGATCACCGGTCTTGTGTTCGCGGTCGTCTATGCATTGGCGGTGCCCGTGACGCGAGGATCGGTGGCACAGGCCATGCGAGACCGGTTCGCTGCGTCGACACCGGGTGCCGTGACACGCCATACCCTTTCGATCTGGCACCGGGATTCTTGGAGGGTCCGGGCGTGGGGGATCCGGAACCCGGGTGCGTACGGCGCCTTGACGGCAACAGGCATGCTTGATGCAGCTGCCCGGGGAGCGGCTCTGGCGCTACTCCCGTTCGTCTTCGACCGCGCGTCCCTCACACCGGCGGAAACCAGTGTTGCCTTCGCCGTCCTCTTTGGCGCCGGTGCGGCGGGCAAGTTCCTGTGCGGTCCGTTGGCGACGCGGGCCGGGCCAACGGTGACGATCATGGTGACCGAGATCGTGACGGCGTCGGGCCTGATCCTCATCCCCTTCGCGCCAAAAGCCGCGATCCTGTGGGCAATCCTGCCGTTCGGGTTCTCCCTCAACGGCACGTCGTCGGTTCTCTACGGACTTGTGGCTCCGTTTGTTGACCCGGATCAGCGGGGTCGCGCGTATGGCCTTTTCTACACCAGCACCCTGCTCGCAACCGCGTCCGCTCCCGTCATCTACGGCGCCATTGCCGATATCGTGGGGTTGACCGGTTCATTCGCGGTCCTCGGCATGATCACTCTGGCGATCGTTCCGCTAGCGCATCGGTGGCGCCGAGCCTTCGACGGCGCAGACCACCAAGCGGTCAACACATAGGGAGACGAACGGGTTTCCCTCGGGCGCAAGGGTTCACGACGTGATGGTGGCGACAAGCGCCGTCCCGTTCCGCGCAAGCGTGTAGACCGCGAGCGAGAAGACCAGTCCGGCGAAAGCCCGACGGAGGTGGCGTTCAGGCACGCGTCCCGACAAATGGCCACCGGCGACGACCCCAACGATGCCCGATCCCCCAAGCAACGCCACCAGAAGCCAATCGATGCCACCGAGGCCAGTATGGGCGGCGAGCCCCCAGATGGAGTTCAGGGTGATCGCCATCATCGACGTTCCCGCAGCCATGCGCATCGGCACGCCGAGCACGGTCACCAGGGCCGGCACAAGCAAGAACCCTCCCCCAACACCAAAGAGCCCGGTAAGCGTTCCGACGCAGAGGCCGACGACCACCACCTTGAGAATAAACACGGGCGTAAAGATCAATGGTGCAGGTTTCGCCGACTCGGGTCCGGTTCCGCCACGGAACATGCTGGTTGCTGACGCAAGCATGATCAGACCGAACAGGCCGAGGACCACGACTTCGGGGGTCCGGTGGTTCAACCATGCCCCGGCAAATGTGCCAAGGATGCCTCCAACGCCAAGAACCACGCTCACTCTCGGAAGTGCACGGCGCACCCGCCACGCCTGCAACGCCCCGACCGAGGCATTCAGGCAGGTCACCGCGATGCTCGTTCCAGTGGCGACAGGCACCGGAGCGCCGAGCACGTAGACGAGGACCGGCAGGGTCAGGATTGCGCCACCTGCGCCAAGTGTTCCCTGAACGATGCCGATCATCCCGCCGAGTGAGACCGCAATCACGGCCATCCAGAGATCAGGAAACATCGTGTTGGGGTTTCGTCAAACTGGCAGCGCCATCACGGCCGCGATTCGTGATTGATGGCCCTGGTCGCTATTTCGGATCGACATGGCGCGCCAGGCACGAGGCCAACAAAAGCGGGCGGGGCGCGCCTTGACCAGGCGGTCCTAGCTGCCTTCGTTCGCGACACCAACGAACAGGAAAAGGCCGACGGTGATGGCCACCATCGTGGCGACCAATGTGGTGAAGATGGCATTGAGAACGACGTCGAGCGTCCGGCCGGCCTCCAACGCCGCGGTCATGACCCCAATCTCACCACTGACAAGCAGGTACCCGACATACGCGATGCCCAAGGCCCACGCAAAGATCACTGTCCGCCCAACGAGGATCATCATGGCACTCGTTCCCCTGAGGTCGCATGGTACCGGCGCGCACGCCCGCGGTGCGATGCGGGACGGCGGAGACGTAGACTCCGGCAGGTACCGCACGCCAATGTGCCGGGCCACGCGCATGTCAGGGCCCTGTCAGGGACGGACTGGAACATGAAGAGGAAGGGTCGAACACGGCCGATGCGCCGGTTTCTGTGGCGTGCGGTTGCCGCGGTCATCCTTCTCGGTGTCCTCATTCCAGCGGTCGTCGGGCCAGTGATCGGGGTAGCGGCGGGCTTGGTTGCCCTCCCGTTTGTGGCCGTGATCGCCGCCCTTGCCTTGGTCGTCCTGTTGATCGGTTTGTCCATCGCCGGAGCGGTCGCAGCCGGAATCATCGGCCTGCCAGCTTGGCTCATCTGGCGGGCGTCGAGACCCAAAGACGAGACGAGTGATGGGAAGCGCACTCCCGAACTCCCCGAGGACGGCCTGAAGCGTCGATACCTTGCCGGAACGCTGACGCACACGGAATACCGCGACGAGATGCTCACGATACTCAAGGGTCAGTTCTCGCGCGGCGAAATTGATGTCAATGAGTACGAGGCCGAGGTTGAGCACCTGATCCGCGCTTCGCAGAACGCCGACCGCCGCCGACCCCGGTCGCGGGCACTGCATCCCGATGGCGACCAGTAAGCGCAACCTTCCCGCTGGATGAACCGGCAAAAGCGAGCGCAGGGCTCACGGTTACGCCATCATTCGTCGGAGCGGGGCTCTTCGCCGGAGCTGAACTTCCTCGGAGTGCGGGGAAGATCCACTCGGCAATCTTGGGAATTGCAATCATCGCAACGACGGTGATGACTCCCACGGTCTTGTCGTTTTCGACGACGGCGGCAGCTGCGGTACTGGTCGCGAAGAGCACGCCGAACCAGATCAGGTCTCCTGCAAGAGCCGCCCCCCAGCCCAGCAGCCGAGGGACCGGCAACCCGGCAATGACCATGCCACCGTGGTAGATATCGAACCCGAAAGCGACGACCCCGATGCGGAACAGCGCCGGCCAGATTGGACCATTCCGGACATCATCGATGCGCGGAGGCTTCGCCCCGATCATCGCGATGCGGACGTACCAACGGCCGATAGTGCTGAGGAAGGCCACCCGCCCGCCGTATCGCTTGATGACCGCATAAAGAGGGTGCGTGATCATCGCTCCCATGATGTCGGTCAGGGCATAGAGGCCAAACGTCACGAACGGATTGATACCGGCGTGACGGGCAAGGATCAGTCCCGCCGGGATCCCAATGGCAGCCATCCATGGCGACCAGAAAAGCACGAACACCAGCGCCACCGGGCCGCCCGGAAACCGCTCGGCGGCGTCCATCAGCGTCCCCGCATCTGGCGACGTGGGAAAGAGGTCGAAGGGATTGATCGCCAGCGGGTTGAGGAGTGCCTGAAGGTCCACGGTCTTTCAGTCTCTCACACCAACTTGGCAATATGGCAGGAGCGGACACACGGGGAGTGAGTGGGCAGCGCCAACCCGTCGGGCTTGTTCAAATGACACGGGGTGCGTGCCTCCGGAGGGTTCCAGCACACCTAGGCGGAACCACCCTGCCCTGGCATGGACCGGCCGGCATCCACGTTCATCTCCGTCCCGGTTACCTGTGATGACTCGTCTGAGAGTAGGAAGACCGCAGCATAGGCGGAATCCTGCGGCGTTTGCGTCCGACCCAAGGGCTGGCGCCTCCCAGCTTCCTCGATCCACGCAAGGTCGTGACCATCTCTTGCCTGGACAGCGATCTCGTTCTCGCTGATGACCCAGCCGGGATTGAGGGCATTCGCCCTGATCCGGTCACGCGCCAGACCGCGGGAAAGGTTCCGCGTCATCACGAGCAAGCCACCCTTCGAGGTGGAGTAGGCAAACAGGTTGGACCAACCAGAGTAGGCATTGGTAGAGGTCACATTGATGATTGAGCCGCCACCGGCAGCACGCATCGCCGGAACCGCGGCCCGGCACATGAGGAACGGACCCCGAAGGTTGACCGCCATGATCTGGTCCCAGAGTTCCACCGTCGTCTCTTCGATGGTTGCGCGCGGGTAGATGCCGGCACAGTTGACCAGACCGGTGAGCGATCCGAATTCTGATACGGCCTGCGCCACGGCATTGGCAGCACTTGCCTCGTCTGCGACGTCGGTCTGCACGAAGCGTCCGCGACCACCCGCATCGTGTATGGCACGCGCGGTTGCCTCACCGCCGGGTACCGAGCGGTCAGCCACGATGACTGCCGCGCCCTCGTGCGCGCAGAGTTCGGCCACACCGCGTCCGATCCCCGCACCGGCGCCGGTGACGATGACCACCTTGCCATCGAGGCGCCCCCGTGCCCACCCCACCCCGCCTGATCTATATGCTTCGCTTGGCCTCGCTTCGCTCCCCAACCCCTCGCTTCGCTCCCCGTCGCCACCACCATATATATGTTCGTTCCTCACAAAGCCCGCCGGTTTTATATGCTCCGATCCGGTCGATTGTGCAGTCATTCGCAATCCCCTCTCAGGATCCGGCGCGCTCTCGACCCTGATCCGCGTCTTCAGCGGAGTCTCTGGGCATTGGCGGAAAGACCGGGCGCGCGTCTCGGATGGGCAAGATTGTAGTCCCGCGTCGACGCGCCAAAATGGGAACAGTGCGAACCGACC
>DDYL01000043.1:6618-9336 GCA_002347925.1 Chloroflexi bacterium UBA2235
GCTTCGCTACCATCCCGCGAACCGAATGGTGTGACCGGATGAGAGGGGCAGAAGCGCCCCGAAGAGCTACGGCAGGGCGGGAAGAGACTGGAGAAAGCGCATGCGTCTGGAAGGCAAAGTCGCAATTATCACCGGTGGAGGTGGTGCAGGGATCGGCCACGCGATCGCACGACGTTTCGCCCAGGAAGGGTGCGCCGTCGTGGTGAGCGATGTCAATGAAGCCGGCGCACAGGCCGTCGCTGCCGAGATCACCGCATTCGGTGGACGCGCAATCGCGCTGCGCGTCGATGCAAGCGTGACTGAGGACGTCCAATCGCTGGTCAATTTGGCCATCGCGACCTACGGACGTTTGACAACGGTCGTGAATTGCGCCGCGATGGCAACCGTGAAGTACCTCCACGAAATATCCGAGGAAGAGTGGCGCCGGACAATTGATGGGTGCCTGACCTCGGTGTTCTTGACCGCAAGGTATGCACTGCCACACCTCATGGACGCCGGCAGGGAGGCGGGTCCGTCAATCACGAGCATCTCCTCGGCAAACGGCGTGGTGACAAACCCGCACTTCGGCGGGTATTCAGCCGGGAAGGCCGGGATCCTGGGCCTTACCCGAAACCTCGCACTCGACTACGGGCCACATGGGATCCGTGCGAACGCGATCTGTCCCGGTTTGATCCTGAACGATACAAGCCGCCCGCGCGTCCAGGCGGACGAAGCGGAGTGGGCGGGGAATTTGGACTGCTACCCGCTTGGGGTCATCGGGACACCCGAGGACATTGCCAACGGTGCCCTCTTTCTCGCGTCCGACGAGGCGAAATGGGTTACCGGTACGACGATGATGATCGACGGCGGGCTGACAATCCAGTCACCGGAGGCAGTGATGCGTCCTTCGTTCCGTCGCCGGTGGAAGTCCGGGGCTGTCCACCTGACACCCGAAGCCTGACAAGGACCGCGCGACTCACCCCTTCGATCACACCACGACAGGAACCGCATCGTGAGCATCATGTACGGGCCACCACCGGCCGACCGCAACGCCCAAGGCAATGACGACCCGCGCAATCCCGCCCGCGGCGATGCACCTCTCGGCGCGGAGGGATTGCCAAAGCGCACGGCTTCCGATGCCGGGACGGCACCCGAGACGATGGCTGACGGGCCGCCGGCTCTGGGGCGCAGCGCCCGTTTCTTTGGCGAACGAGGCACCCCTTCCGGCTTCACCGGGAGAGCATTCACCAAGGCAATGGGGTTTACCCAGGAAGACCTGACCAAACCAGTCATCGGCATCGCACAGACATGGTCGGAGTTCAACAACTGCAACAACCACTTCCGCCAACTCGCCGAAGCGGTCAAGCGGGGCGTGTGGCAGGAAGGCGGTTTCCCGCTTGAGTTTCCAACCATTTCGCTCGGCGAGGTGCATACCCAACCTACGTCGATGCTCTTCCGCAACTTGATGGCTATGGATACCGAGGAGATGATCCGCGCCCAACCGATGGACGCGGTCGTGCTACTTGCAGGATGCGACAAGACCACGCCGGCGGCGCTCATGGGTGCGGCGTCGGCGGATGTCCCCGCGATCATGATCTCCGGGGGCCCCATGCTCAATGGTCGTCACGATGGCAAGGAACTGGGAGCCTGCACTGACTGCGGGAAGTACACCGCGGAACTTCGGGCGGGAACGATCGACGCCGACGAATACACGGCCATCGAGGATGCGATCTGCCGTTCGGCAGGGTCATGCATGGTGATGGGCACCGCGTCAACGATGGCCAGCATGGCCGAAGCGCTTGGCATGGCGCTGCCGGGAAACGCCGCCATTCCCGCTCCTGATAGCCGCCGGTTGCAATTCGCCGAGATGAGTGGACGCCAAGCGGTGCGACTTGCACGGGCCGGACTGCGACCGTCGCAGATCATGACCGAAGCGGCATTCGAGAACGCCATCCGTGTGCTGATGGCACTCGGCGGATCAACCAACGCCGTCGTCCATCTGGTGGCGATTGCCGGTCGACTGGGGATTCCGGTGCCGCTTGACCGGTTTGACGAACTCTCCCGCCAGACCCCCTGGTTGGTGAACCTCAAGCCGTCGGGGGAGTTCCAGATGGAGGAACTGTTCGATGCCGGAGGAGTGCCGGCGGTGATGAAGGAACTCGCACCACTGCTTCGTCACGAGGCTATGACCGTCACCGGTTCCACGGTCGGCGAGAACCTGGAACGCTTCCGTGTCGCACGCCGACGCGACGTGATCGCCGCCCGCGAGGAACCACGTTCTCCGGAAGGAGGTCTAGCAATCCTGCGCGGGAACCTGTGTCCGGATGGCGCGGTGATCAAGCACATCGCGTCATCTCCCCGGTTCCAGAAGCACCGGGGGCAAGCCGTCGTGTTCCGGTCAATCGACGATCTCCGCGCACGGATCGACGACCCGGACTTGCCGGTGACCGCAGACAGCATCCTGGTGCTGCAGAACGCCGGCCCGGTCGGCGCGCCAGGAATGCCGGAGGTGGGCTTCATGCCGATACCGGCGAAACTCTTGCGTGAAGGGGTCCGCGACATGGTGCGGATCTCCGATGCCCGGATGAGCGGAACGTCGTACGGCACCGTCGTCTTGCACATCGCCCCGGAAAGCGCGATTGGCGGTCCCCTGGCGCTTGTCCGGGATGGCGACTGGATTGACCTTGACGTGGAGGGCCGCCACCTGCACCTTGACGTCCCTGATGATGAACTCGCGCG
>DDYL01000043.1:9416-20589 GCA_002347925.1 Chloroflexi bacterium UBA2235
CGCGAGGCAAGGGCGACGGCAACCGTAAGGTTCTGCACGTCGTTGTTGGTGAAGCGCAACTGGCCCTGAAGGGCCCGTCCAATGTTCTTGAAGAGCGTGGCACCGACATGGAGGTTCGTCTTGGTCAGTTTCTCGAGATAGTTCTTCTGCACTTCGATCGCGTCCATCGGGACGACCGCTTCAACTGTTGCCGAGCGGACTGTGCTCGAAAGGAGGTTGAAGTGACCAACCACCTGCGGTGCAGGCAACTCTAGAAGGCTTTTCTCACCTGAAAGCCAATCTCCGACCGGAGGAGGCAGGATGATCGGTGTGATGATCCTGACGCGTCCGTCGGCAAGCAGGACGAAAACACTGTCCTTGGTGTCCATCCAAGGGATGATGACGTCGCCGGGCTCGTAATGGAAGAATTCGCCCCCTGCGAAGATCATCGCGATCTCGGCCTCGGTCAACTCGGCAAGCATGTTCGCCTTCTTGCCCCGGTTGACCCAGTCCATCATCTGCTCGCCCGGGTCAGCGCCGAACTCCTCGATCTTCGCGTAGTCGAACTCTTCGTAGTTGTGAGGGCCCATGCGCAGGCCGTTCCTATGGGTGACAATCGCCGGAAGGGTTGCGGTCATGTGTGCCTCCTGATCCCTGAGGAGCCGTACGGCGGACCGGCCACTGCCGCCCGCCACAGATTTAGTGGACGATATCCGATGCTAGGTGACCGTGAGGGGTTGCGCGATGATCAGCGCCGCGTCGGTGCTCCCAATGATGTACTCATCCCCTGGGTCCCAAAGTACCTGGATCTTCTCCTGGTCCTGTCCGAGGATCTCTGAACTTGCCTCCGCCATAAGGCGCCGGATGAGGCCAGTCACCCAGCCAGTCCCCGCGCCCATGAGGTCATCGAGGGACACGTTGATGCGCTCGGAAATGAGCCCGACCAGCAGGATGTTCTGCTGCCGGTACGCCTGAAAGACCTCCTGGTAGGTCAATCCACGGAGGTTGCGCGGGAAGTCGATGCGCCGCAGTTCGGCCTCACCGGACGCACGAAGCATCTCGCGAGCAGCATTGCCGAGGCCTGGAGCGAGAGCACCGGCCGACATGAAGAACCCGGCGTCCTGACCGGCAAGGACGATGTCGTCGACACCAACGCGCCGGATGTCGGCCTCATTGTCGGAGATCATGAGCTCCGCGGTGATCTTGAGATCCGAGTTCATCTTGCTCGCAGTGAGCACGATCACCGTGGAACGCAAGTCCTCACCACCTGGGGCGACAAGGGTGTCGGCCATGACGATGCAGTTGGAGGCCTTCGCAACTCCGGCACGCTCAAGGGCCTGCTCGCTGGTGCTGTCACCGCGGACGAAGCGCAGATTGATCCGCCGGTACTTGTACTTGAGTTCTGCGAGCTTTTCCTGATCCAAGAGGTTGACCAGGACGATTTCCGGCTTGCCTCCAGGGGTGGACGCGATTAATCCCTGAATGACCGCCTCAACCCGGTCGTTCCACCCAGTGATGAGGGTATGACCGACAGAGGTGATGGCCTCGAGACCACTGCTCGCCGCGAGGGCCTGGGCGACCAACAGACTGGAGAACGCTGCGGTAACAAGGGAGGTGAGACCCATGCCGGAAAGCATGGTAAGGAACCCGATGATCCGACCGGGGGTGGTCTTGGGGACCAAGTCACCGTACCCGACGGTCGTCATCGTGACGATTGACCACCAGAGACCGCGCTCGAGGTTCGTGATCTGAATTGATTCACCCTCGAGGCTGGTTCCAGTCGGAGCGGCCCAGTGTTCGATGTAATAGACGAGCACGCCGAGGCCGACCGTGAAGAGCACGATCATCATGACGTAGCGGGCCAGACGGTTGTCGTTGGCAAGGTTCCAGACGGAGGCGACACTCTCGCCAATGCCACTCAGCGTCTCGCGAGACTGCTGAACCGTTCGGGCGACAACCCCCGGCACGGGTGGTGCTGCCGGCTTCTTCTCATCTGCAGGCGCATCTGCTGCGGTCTTGCCGAGACCGAATAGCCCAAGGAAGCCACGAACCCAAGAGGGCCCCTGGGTCAGGGGAGGTGACTGAGCGACACGCATGAAACCCCTCCACGGTCAGGTACAACACCTGACGAAACGTGCCGCTATGATAGCGTGCCGCCAAGAACGATGTCTTCGGACCCCCCACGCTCGGAACCATGCGCGGTTCAAGCCGCGAGAGGGGCCGTTCTATTACAATGCGCGACGGTGCGTTTCACGCGACACTGGGCGGCGACGGTTGAAGGGTCGGGTGTATGGATCAGCGATACGTTCAACGCGAACCACGGGCCTGGACTGAACATTTCCTGGTCCTAGGCTGGCACCGAGGTGTGCCTGCGATTGCGCGCGCATTGATCGCGACGGCAGGGATATCCGCACCGATCATCTTCGTGAACATCGGCGAGCCCGAAGACATTGGAAAGCAGCTTGATGAACTCAAGGACTCAATGTCGGTAAAGGACGCGCTCGGCCACGTGCTTTCGGAGCCGACTTTCCTTCATATACAAGGGAGTCCCGCGGAGAAGGAAGTCTTGCAATCGGCGGGAACGTCCGGGGCGAAGGCCCTGATTATCGTCGCCGACGAAGTCGCAGGTGCCCTTTCCGGCGCCGATGACCGTACTTTCCGGTACGTGATCTCGGTCCGGGAGTTGAACAAGGACGCAACGATTGTCGCCGAGGTCGTAAGCCCGGGCCGTACCGGCTACATCAAGAATGCCGGCGCAAGCGAAATCGAGGTGCGCGACACCAGGCAGCCGTTCTACCTGGTTGCCGTTTCCCGCGCGCCTGGCCTTGGTTCCGGTGCACGACAGCTCTTCGGTGCCGGTAGTGCGCAAGCGATTCGCAAGCAGGTGGTGCCACAGGAACTCTGGAACAAGAACCTGGCTGAGTGCCGGGCATGGTTCCGCAGTGAGCGCGCCGAACTGGTCATCGGGATCATCAGTGACCCGGAAAGCCTGTCGGTCAACGACGTCATGGGAACCGGTACCGGCTGGGTTCAGGGCTTCATTGAACGAATGCTCGCGGAGTCAGGACAGGACGTTCTTGCGGAAGCCCGTGGACAACGTCAGGTGCGGATCAATCCACCCGATGACTACGTGATCGGGATCCGTGATTCGGCAATCGTCATCCCAACCGGACGCAAGTTGGCAGCGAAGACCTAGACGGGAAGGCGAGACGAACGTGGAACCTCCCCGCTGGCAGCGCCTGGATGCGTCTGCACCTGACCAGAAACCGGATCCAAGCGCGAGTGTTCAGCCGACTGATCCTCCCAAGGGGACACCAGACGGGGAAGAACACGAGGTGGTTCCCCAAGCGACACATGACGACGGTCGGCCCAACGTGGCTGAGGCCAGCGTCTCTACCGACACAGCCGTGACCAGTCCCGCTGCTCAGGGGTCACAGGAGGGCACACCAGCGATGGCATCAACGCAACCGGGCCCAGCATCGGGTAGTTCCAGCGAGCCGTCGTCCCAATCTGCGACGCCTTCCAATGACACGGCGGCGCCATCCAATCCAGCAGGAGTGACGCCATCCCAACCGACCGAGGCCGAAGACGCAAAGGCAGAAGCCAAAGCTGAAACTGAAGCCTCAGCCGAGGCGAAGGCCGCCGTAGAAGTTCCAGGAGAGGCGCCTGTGGAGGCCGGTCCGGTTCAGCCGGCAGCCGTCCCACACGTCCCGTGGACGACCCGCCTCCGTGAGTACATTGGTCATGCCTATAGCCATGATGGCACGTCAGATTCTGCCCATCACGCGTATCTGGTGTCGTGGCTGGTAGCCATTTCACTTGTCCTACTCGTCCTGGAGGGTGCGCCCGAGTTCAGGACATTCGTACCTGCCGACATGCCGTCGCCGACTGCGACGGTAGAACCGACCGCGACACCTGACATGGTTACCTCGATCCGTCAAGTGGTTCAAGAAGAAATCTCTCGGAACCGGACCTTGCCAACAACCGTGTCTGAGCTGCCTACGGTGACCCCGCAACCTACGCCTGAACCATCTCCTACCCCGACCGATGCGGAAGCAGCAGCTGCAAAGGCGATTACACGTGAGCCATGGTTCACGTTTCCTGAGGAGGCGGAGGGCATCCCGCACACCATTTTCGTCGTACTCGAAGGGGTGATTGCGTTCCTCTTTGCAATCGACTACGTGCTGAATGCGGTGTACCAGAAGCGATCACGTGACTACCTGCTCGGCATCTGGGGGATTATCGACCTCATAGCCATCCTTCCGTTCTTCATTGTCCTCGCCAACTACCTCGGATTTCTTGGCGAGGGCGAACTTCCCCAATGGGTCGTGTTCATCCAAGGGCTACGGATCCTGAGGGCAATCAAGCTGTTCAGAGTAGTCAGTGACACCAGAACGGAAAACGCCCTCGGCGAGGTCATTGAAGGAAATACGTTCCATCGGGACATCCTGTTCGGTTTACTTGCGGTGTTCAGCACGGTAGCCATGATGGAAATCTTGGGATGGACCAATGACAGGCACCTGTTCTGGGTTTACATCGGGATTCTTTCCGCAGTGACCGTGGCAATCCGCCGGTGGCTCATGCACAGCGAACGCGGTGGCCTGAGTGCGTTGCTTGTGGTGGTTTCGCTGCTAACCGGCACTGCGATGTCGGTGACGCAGGATCGCCTCGGCGATGCGCCAGTCGGCGAATTGACTGCGCTTTACACCGTTATCTTCGTGACCGTGTCGTGGCTCCAGATCGAAGCCAAGGACGGGGCGCTGTAGGCACGCCCCTTCCCCCAAATACGCCGGCTTCAGGTGGAACCCGGCACCAACCCTCGCATCGTCTGGATAACCGGACTGTGCGGGGGTCTGGCGTTTCAGGCGCACCGTCATCGCTTGCTTCCATTGCACGGCAGGTTGCCTGGAGCGGGGTGATTGCCATCGCCGCCGCCGTGGCCGTCGGTTTGTGGAGCGATTGGCACAAGTTGGCGGGCGCGTTCGACTCCTTCGCGTGGGACGCCATCCCGATCGCGATCGGCTTGACTGCGGTCAATGCGACGATCCGGTTCGGAAAGTGGCACTACTACTGCCACCGGATTGGCGCGTACCCCACGCTATCCGAAAGTGCGTTGATCTTCGTCGCCGGGTTTGCCCTGACCGTCACCCCAGGGAAGACCGGCGAACTTCTGAAGGCATATTTCCTTAGTCGCAGGACCGGGGTGGACGCTTGGCGCGCAGCGCCGATCAGCCTTGCCGAACGTGCTACCGATGGGTTTGCGGTCCTCGTGCTCACCGGGGCCGGATTGTCGATCATCTGGCACACCGCGTGGCCGGTGGCGATCACGCTGGCCGGAACGGTCGCCGGATGTTCCCTGCTCGCCCTGATAGGTGGGACACGGGTTGGGCTGCCAAAACCGGTCGCCCGAATCTGGACACGGCTCTCAAGCCATCCCCGCGCTCAACGGATCGTTGCGATGGCGGGTTCACGGATCCGCGACACCGCGGATGGCGCCGCGATGATCTTTGACGTGCGAAGCCTACTCCTGGCGTTTGGTCTGGGTTTGCTCTCCTGGGGAGCCGAAAGCCTTGCGCTTTGGTACGCACTTCATGCGTTCGGACTGCCTGCGAACCTCGACCTGCTGGGCTACGCGCTCGCAGCACTGAACGCAGGCACCCTCGCCGGAGCCGTGTCGCTGATGCCCGGTGGTGCGGGGGCGGCCGAAGCAACGATTGCGGGAATCCTGACGGGATCGGTCTCTCCCGCCATTGCCGGTGCCGCAACCCTGATCATCCGCCTGTGCACGGTATGGATCGGGGCAGTGCTCGGATTGGGTGCCCTCGTCGCCCTTCGCGACTGTTTCACACCGGTCGGTGCGGCGGGCGAACCCGTTGCGGAGAAAACCTCAGGTGGCCTCCTGCAAAGAAACAACCCCTCCCCCGCAAGCGGGAGAGGGGAGTAGGGTTCCGGACAGCGCTACGGGCGAATGGTGGTGCCGTCGAGACGACGGCGCGGGGCCCATGCGCCGTTGAGGGGATGCTCGGGGTACGGGTACTTCTTTGCGGCTTCCTCATCAACGTCCATGCCCAAGCCGGGCTCCTCGTTCAGCCAGAAGCAGCCATCGTGGATCTCCGGACATCCCTTGAAGACGTCACGGGTCCGTTCGCCGAAAACGGTCTGTTCCTGGATCCCGAAGTTCCAGATGGACATGTCGAGGTGCGTGTTGGCCGCGTGGCCGATCGGGGAGACATCACCCGGACCATGCCATGCACTGCGGACCGCAAAGAACTCGCACAAGGCTGCCAGCTTCCGGGCAGGTGTCAAGCCACCGATGTCCGAGATATGGACCCGCATGAAGTCGATCAGGCGATCGCGGACCAACGGCAGGTACTCGTTGACGTTGACAAAGAGTTCGCCCATCGCGAGTGGTGTGCTGGTCTGCTGGCGGATGATGCGGAAATAGTCGATGTCCTCTGGCGCGAGGGCGTCTTCCAGGAAGAAGAGGTGATAGGGCTCGACGTCCTTCGCCAACTGGACGGCCTGGATCGGAGGGATGTTCTCGTGAACATCATGGCAGAACTCGAGTTCGTCGCCGAACGTTCCCCGGAGGCGCTCGAACATGCGGGGGACCATGCGGCAATATGGGGTCGGCTCGAATGACGGCAGCGACCGGTTGAGGCGAGGGGTACCGTCGGCAGCGATGCTGTGGTCGTCGCCTTCAGGAAGGTTCGCGCGGGTTCCATACATGGACATGCCCGGCACGGCCATCTGGCAACGCACATAGCGATAGCCGCGCTCGACGTACCCACGGATGCTGTCCTCGAGTTCGTGGATATCCCGGCCCGACGCATGACCGTACAGGGAAACCGCCTGACGGGATTTGCCACCGAAGATCTCATACAGGGGCATCCCGGCCCGCTTTCCCTTGATATCCCAGAGGGCCTGGTCAATGCCACTCATGGCGTTATGCATGATCGGCCCGGACCGCCAGTAGCCACTGGTGAAAGCCGTCTGCCAGATGTCCTCGATGTCGTTCGGGTCCCTCCCGATGACCATCGGCTTCAGGTAGTCCTCGATGGCTGAGACAACCGCAAGCGGTCGCTGGGTGAATGTTGCGCATCCCCACCCATAGAGGCCAGGGTCAGACGTTTCGACCTTCACGACCACCAGGCGGATGCCGTCCGGTGCGGTGCAGATCACCTTCACATTCGTGATCTTGATGTGGGGCATCGTGCGCGTTGGTTCCCAAGGGACGTGGACCTTGGGCTTGAGATTGGCGTGCACGCTCTCAGGTGGCGGGCTTCCGGCGGGTGGTGTCACGGTCTCTCCTTGCATCGGTGGTGCAGGGCGGACCGGCCTAATTTCGGTCGCAAGCACCCTTCCGGTCTGGGAGGGTAGCACGGGAGATCACCCGCCGGAGTTCGGTGTCTGGTCAGGCCTGNNCGGTCGAGTGAAATCGTGGCTGGATCGAAATCGAGACGCACTTGCTGATGGTCCACGTCAACCGATACGTGCTTTACGCCTGCCTCAGGCGATAGCGCCTTCACGATCGACTGGGCGCAATGGGCACAGGAAATCTCCGGAACGGTCAAAAGCACACTGGTCATCAGTCTTCACCTTTCACGATGGGTTCAGCACTCGCACGACGCATCGTGCCGACGAGTTTCGGGTGGGAACGGCAACCTATTCTGAAGTAACGGTCAGTGTCCCAACCATGCCCGCCTCCTTGTGGCCGGGGACTGAACACGCGACCGGGAATTCACCGGCCACAAGCGGTGTGAATGTCAAGGTGCCGGTCTTCCCAGGGCCGGCTGCCACGTGGACCGCCTCCGGTGCGGATCCATGTGCGCTTCCGTGCGCGGAACTGACACCGACATCAACTGCCTTGACCCCACTCGCGCGGATCCCCATCACGTTGAAGTCGTGTTCAAGGAGACCCTCGTTTTTAAACTGGATCGTGACTGGCCTTCCTACGACGCCCGTCACGTCAATCGGGACGTAGGCCATTTCGCGCGCCACCACCGTCTGGGCAGATCCCACTGCGGGTCCGGTGGTGGCAAGCACGACGACGCCGACAAGGCCCCCGATAATCATCGTAACCGCGCCGCCGACAGCCAACTTCCGGTTGCGTGTCACAGTCCTGCCTCCAATGTTCAATATTCCACCCGCACCGTCTGAACTGCAGGGAGTGGATCGCTCAGCGTTGGGTGAAGCCTTACTGCGCAACCACCGTCAGGGCGGCTACCATGCCGGCCTCCTTCTGGCCAGCCTCGGTGCAAATTAGGGGGTAGACCCCGGCACTGGCGGGGACAAATGCCATTGTTCCGGTCTTTCCGGGGCTAGCGGCGACCCTGACCGGATTGGTTCCTCCCATGACATGCGCAGGGTCGGCCAATGCATCGGTCACCAAGAGGTTGCTGACACGGATACCACCGAGGACCGTGAGGTCGTGGGTCGTGCTTCCACGGTTCTCGAATGTGATCTTGACTGGTTGCCCGACCGTCACACGCATTGATGACGGCGAAAAATTCCCTTCGCGCGCAACTACGGCAATCGCAACGGGCTCAAGGGTCGCTGGTGCCTTCGATTGGGCAGCCTGGATGCCAAGCCCGAGACCAGCACCACCGATGACGATACCGAGTGCCCCCACCGTAGCCAGAAGACGCGTCCTTGCGGGGACAACCGGATCGGCTGGGCCAGTCCCGCGGCGGAGCCTCAGGGAGTTGGTGATCACTGAGACGCTCGACAATGCCATCGCTCCGGCAGCTAGACCGGGATTCAGGATCGTGCCCGTAAACGGATACATCACCCCCATCGCCACGGGAATCAGGATCACGTTGTAGGCAAACGCCCAGAACAGATTCTGCTTGATGACGCTGACGGTTTGACGGCTCAACCGGATCGCCTCGACGACGCCATTGAGGTCGCCACCGACAAGGGTGATGTCTGAGGCAGCGATCGCGACGTCGGTTCCGGTCCCGATAGCCACGCCGAGGTCAGCACGGGCAAGCGCGGGTGCATCATTGACCCCATCCCCGACCATCGCCACGACATTCCCACCGGCCTGTAGCCGGGCGATCGCGTCTGCCTTGCCACTGGGCAGGACGCCAGAGATGACGCGATTCGTGGCAATCCCGGCCTCGACGGCAATCGCGTCTGCCGTCGCCGAACTGTCCCCGGTCAGCATCCAGACGTCGAGACCGAGGGCGCGAAACGCCTCAACCGCCGCGACCGATGTGGGTTTCAAGGTGTCGGCGACGCCGAATACCGCAGCGGGTTGGCCGTCGATGCCGACGAAGACCGCGGTGCGCCCTCGTCGGGAGATCGAAGCCGCTGCCGAAAGCAACGCTTCAACTGAAATGCCGTACGAAGCAAGGTGAGCGGCCGATCCGACGACAAGTTTCCGATCGTCGACGGTGGCCTCAAGTCCCCTTCCGGGCACGGACGAGAAGTGGACGGGCTCCGGAATGTCGATGCCCTCGGCCCGCGCGGCGCGGACAATCGCCTCGCCGAGGGGATGTTCCGACTGGCGTTCGGCGCCGGCGACCAGACCGAGGATCGTCGCCCGCGCCGTGGGTCCACCTGCACCTGGATACGCGGGATCGATCCAGAGGTCGGTCATCGCGGGATGCCCCGTCGTGAGTGTTCCGGTCTTGTCAAGGACAACGGTCGTGACAAGCCCGGCGCGCTCCAGGGCGTCGCCCCCGCGGATCAGGACACCCCGGGCGGCGCCTTCGCCAGTGGCGACGATGATGGCCGTCGGCGTGGCGAGACCCATCGCGCACGGACAGGCGATGATCAGGACGGCGATCAGTGAGGAAAGTGAGTGCCCGATCCGGGGTTCCGGCCCGAGGAACCACCAAAGCAGGAAGGTCACCGCGGCGAGGATGAAAACGACCGGCACGAAAATCTCGGCGACCCGGTCGGCGAGGCGCTGGACAGGAGCCTTTGAGGCTTGTGCGTCCTCAACGAGCCGGACGACCTGGGCAAGCGTCGTATCGCGCCCGACGCGGGTGGCCTCCATGACAAAGCTGCCCGTCCCATTGAGGGTGGCACCAATCACCTGGTCGCCCACCGCGCGGGAGACCGGCATGCTTTCGCCGGTAAGCATGGATTCGTCCACGTTAGAACGGCCTTCAAGCACGATTCCGTCGACCGGGACGCGAGACCCGGGCCGGACCCGGAGTCGATCCCCTACCCGGACGGTGGCAACGGCAACCCGGCGTTCGAGGTCACCGTCCAACAGGATTGCCTCAGGCGGTTGCAGTGACAGCAGCTTCCCAATTGCGAGACCAGTCTGCCGACGCGCACGATCCTCGAGGTACCGCCCGGCAAGAATGAGCCCGATGATCACGGTTGACGTATCGAACCACGTCTCGGCCGCAACACCGGACCCCGCAAACCACTCGGGGAAGACGGTGACGACGGCACTCCAGGCATACGCCGCCGTCGTTCCGGCAGCGACGAGCGAATGCATGTTCGCCGACCCGTGTCTTAGGGCGTTCCAAGCGCTGCGGTAGAAACCGGCACCCGCCCAGAACTGGACCGGTGTCGCCATCCCTAGCAAGACCCAATGGAGTACCTGCATGGAGACCGGAAGGTTGGGCCACCCACGCGAAGCGCCCGGCCAGAACATCAGGGACATGATCACGCCGGAGGTCACGAGCGAATACGCAGCGAGACCGATGCTGGCCCGTGAAGCAATCTCGCCCGCGTCAGAACCGCCAGACATCTCGGTTGCGGTTTCGGATGGACCCTGCTCGACCACGGTGTGCTGCACGTGGTCGGCCACGACGTGCGCGTCGTACCCCGCACCGCGGACAGCTTCGAGGAGAACGGTGGCGTCCGGTACGGCCCCTTTGGCGTACCGGATGCGCGCCCGCTCCGTGGCGAGATTTACCGACGCATCCACGATCCCGGGGACTCTCAGGGTCGCCTTTTCCACCCGGCGGACGCATGACGCGCAGGTCATGCCCGNNGATCTGGAGGATGACGTCGTCTGAACCGGGATCACCGGCTGTACGCGGTGTACGCGGTGTACGGGAACCAGGCAAGGCGTGGTCACCAGGCGACTGCGCAGTGAGGGGGGCTTCACCCTTCATCGTGGAACCCGGAGGGTGACTGGGAGATCAGCGTCTTGGGACACATGCTGGCCGGGGTCTCCACCGTCCCCGCTCGGAACAACGCCATTGACAACAGGTGACACTTCGTC
>DDYL01000156.1:0-3213 GCA_002347925.1 Chloroflexi bacterium UBA2235
GCGCGCCTGTTCAAACTTGCCATACCTGGCCCCCTCTCATCCATTCGGACATACCCTGATTTGCGGGAGAGCTGCTCGGCCAGAACTGATCTCAGGTGGCCTCGGCACAGCCCTCTACAGGGTTGAGAAAGCATAGGGGGCACGATCGATCCGCGGGCGTTACTTTGGCGCCGCGAAGGTTACACGTTCATGTCAACTTGGACTGCCCGTAGGTCGTCACCCCGGTGGCGCACCACTTCGCGTCATGTTGCGTGATCTCGGCGCCGATGCGCGTGTAGAACCCAGCCCAACGTCCATCAACCGCAAAACTGCCGATACACGGCCATACCCGGACGTCCCGGTGGCCCGGCGACGTGGCGACCATCGCCCGTGACGAAACGGTCTCCACACGTTGTTGCGAAACGTAACTGCCCCACTCAACGCACTGTCGCCAAGAGTCGTCATCGAGGTCGGATCCGTGCCGAACCTCCTCACCCTCGCGACCGAACACCTGCTTCAGGATCACTCCGTTGCGCGCATCAGGCGGAGGGATGGCATCCACCCACCCGGTTGCCGGCAGGTGGTTCCTGATTATTTCCCGGTCACTCGCCCCAAAGACTTCATCGTCATCCCGGTGCGACCAGATCCATGCAAGGACGCCCTTGTTCTGGGCAAGCAGGCCGCGGAGCCCATTCAAGAGCCGTACCTGGCCGGTAGCGACGGCGCTGAACAGCGTCGTCCACGCGGGTAGCCCAAGGAGTGATTCGAACGGGAAGTACCGGTAGACCGCATCCACGGGACCTGTCTGGAAGTGAAGTCGACCGTGGACAAGGTGCAGGTTGTCCACATCTCCAACCACTACTTCAATTCCCGACCTCGAGAGTGGTTCGCGAAGGAGTTTGGAAAATGCCTCGGTCTGCGCAAAGTCTTCGGTGTGACTGGCATCCGTGAAGATGCCAAGCGTCCGCACAGCGCGACCACTCACCAGCGGCGGTGAAAGTCTCCCTAATGCTGCCCGTACGACTGCCGCGCCCAGGTGCGCCCCGGCCGGACGTGCTTGCCCGAGCGTTTTCGGAAGGTAGTGCCAAACCAGCGGCTCAATCGTGATCGTTTCGCGAAGACCGGACGGGGTATCAGCGTTGTATTCGATGAGTTGCCACGTGCCATTGGTGTCAAGAAGGAAGTCGAAGCGTCCTAGGAGCGGCCGGGTTCCCCGAGGTTCGCGAGTTAGCGGAACAATGGCAACGTCTGGGAAGCCTAGACGCACCAGATATTCCCGGTCGTCGAGGATGTGATCGATCGCGTTGGAGATGATGCGGTCGAACGATCCCGTCAGTCGGGTCAGCGAATCAAGCGCACCTTGTTCAAGTACCAGTGTGGAAAGCGTTGGGTACGGCTCTCCGCTCACCGCAAAGTCGGGCATCGGTGCCGTCTCGATGGCGTTGGACAGAAATGGGCCGAAAAGTTGGTCAAGGTGACCGTCAGGCGTCGACGGGCCGAACGGAAGGATCAGGAGTGACGCTGGGGAGTTGCCAAGCGGTCGCTGGTTCTGGCCCTGACCTGAGTCGGTTGCGCTCACGAATGCCGGCCCCCCAAGGTGATCTGATGGCCACGGCGCACGGATTTGACCGCGGCGATAGATTAACCCGTATGGCACCGTCAAATGGCGCGTACACGATGCGTCTGGCCGATCGAAGCGATGCGCCGGCAATTGCCCGGATCCACAACGAGGGAATCGAGGACCGTACAGCTACTTTCGAGACTGTCCCAAGGACCGCCGATCAAGTGGAGTCAGGGATCGCCGAAAGAGGTGATCGTCACCCGACCGTCGTTGTGGAACGCAACGGAACGGTAGTGGCGTGGGCGAGTGTCGGCGCGTACCGTTCGCGCGCTTGCTATGACGGTGTCGGTGAGTTCTCGGTCTATGTCGCCCGAGACGCCCGTGGATTTGGGGTCGGAACAATGGCGCTTCATGGCCTGATTGGTGCATGTGAGACGCGTGGATTCTGGAAGCTGGTGTCGCGCCTCTTTCCCGAGAATATTGCGAGCCGGGCTCTCTGCCGGAGACTGGGGTTTCGCGAGGTGGGGATCTACCGCCGGCACGCCCGTCTGGACGGCCAATGGCGCGACTGTGTGGTCGTGGAATTACTCATCGGTGACGCGGCCCTTCCCGGCTAGGGGCCTGGTCTGGCCCAAACTGTTCACTGACATGCCCGGACGCGGACGGGAAAGCCGCGATCGAGGAGGCTGCCAATCCAGGGTTCCAGGTCCGGTGCCGGGACGGATTGCTGGCAGACGAGGATGGCATCGGTCAATCCGGCACCCCTCAGGCTATCCGCTGTTGGCAGGTGGTCGACGCTGTATCGGTACCGGTTGTCCAGTTGGCGATTGAGGTGTGTTCGGGAAACGTCCCTCTGTCGCTCGCTGTCCAGGATGAACCAAGTCGGTTGGCTCACTGGCTCATCAAGCGGTTGCATCCACCAGTCCGAATGTTGGTCCAGTGGGACGTTCGTGGGGCCAACCCCCAGGATCTCCAGATCGACTTCTGTCGGCCATCCGTGCAGCAATTCGGTTGGCAGGATCGCACCGGGCGCATCGACACGACCGACGATCAGAACCGCTCGCGGGAGCATTCTTGTTGATCCGGTCAAGTCGCCGGCGGCCGTGACTTCCGATCGGAACAGCGTGATGCCCGAATGGAGCGGGACGTCCAGGATCACGCCAGTGGACATCGGAAGGCCCAGTGCACGTCGCCTTGCCGCACTCACCAGTTGGGTGGAATGGCGGGCCTTTGGCAGCGATACGGTCGATCCACCGCCGTTCGTCTTCGCTTCAACTCTAATGAATGGAGACGGCAGGACGAACCGTCCGAATGGCCCGGCAAGATCCCGCCACACCCGGTAAGCCGATAACGGATCTCTCACGCTGGCCAATACGTCCCTCGGTGATGGTGGAAACGCGGGTCGTCAAGACGACGAACTTCCTCCGAATGATCCGGATCCGGACGAGAAGCCGCTCGACCGGGGCGCGGGAAGCGATGGTGCGCGCGCCGATGATCCAGAACTCGACGACGAACTGCTCCCGAAGCTGCTCCCGGTCCCCTTGCTGGTAGGGGCCGAACTGCCGAAGCCCGAACTGCCGAAGCCCGAACTTGAGGAACTTCCGGCACTGGAGCTTCCACTCGACCCGGACACACGCGGTGGCGAGCTTGATGATGATCCCGATGACCCTGAC
>DDYL01000156.1:3340-4962 GCA_002347925.1 Chloroflexi bacterium UBA2235
CGGCGCACTCCCAGCGGTCCCCGAGGTCGATCCGCTGGATCCGGATACGCGCGGTGGTGCGCTTCCGGTCGCTGAAGACCCGGTGCCAACCCTCGGAGGCGCGGGAGCAATTGCGTTCCCATCACCTACCCGGGGCGGTGCGCCCGCCGCTCCCAGGCTCCCGGTGGCGCCAGGAACAGCCGCGCGCGCGTCCCCTTTGGAGACTGGCCCGTCGGATGGCGCCGTGCCTTGGTTGCGGGCCGTGACCGCGAACCCGGCGCCGGTGTCGCCTGCACGTCCACCTCCCTTGCTCGTGACCTCAGTCGTTCGCTGCGAGAGTGGTGCCGGTGCCGTGCTTGCGTTCCCGCCGCTCACTCGAACCGGCGCCGGCGGCGCATCCCGGTTCACGATCACCGGTCGGTCGATCACCACCGTCCGGGGCGGATCGTAGTACCACGGGCGGACATAATCCCAGTAGGAGGGCCGTCCATAGAAAGGAGCCCAGTAGGCGTACGCTGGCGGGTAATAGGACGAACCTGGATACGCGGGTGCGGTTGTCTGGATATCGGCGAGGCCGATCTCCTCGTCGTTGGTCAGATGAAGGACCGGATCATTTCCGGGAACGATGTCCACTTCATTGGTGTCATCCCGGACAAGGCGAAGGCGGCTCGTACGCGCGACGTGACCTTTGGCCTCACGGGTTTCGTCGTCGAAGGCATCATCCCCGATATCGCCTTCAAGCCACTCGAACTGGTAGACGCCCCTCCGGTCGCGGAATATGCTGCCCGGCACGACCGCATAGGTACCTGAATCGCTCGGAAGGCCACTCGCGAACTCTGTTGCCAGAACCGGCGAAGCCTCGGCCGTGTCCCTCGGCACTTGTGTTGGGGCTACCGTTGGCGCGGTTGCTGCGCTGGATCGGTCCGCCGGCGGGGTGGGCACAACCAACTGTGCACCGTCTCCGCAAGCTGCCAGCGAGACCGACAGCAGGAGCGCCGCGCCACCACGCACTGCCGGCGCTGCCGTGCGTCGCAGGGATTGCTTGGCATCCGAGGCTAGACCCGACACAGTACTGCTGAGTGACCGCACTGAGGGTGCCTCTGCGCCAGTGAAGGGAAGCGCCGATGATCCACGGGGTGATGGGGTGGGGCTGGGAGTGCCGGTCCGCCGGCGGGCTGTTTTGGTGGTCCCACGGCTTGCGTGCATGCGAATCCGGGAACCCCGTGCTGACCGGGACAGCGGGCGCAGGGAACCGCCGACGATCGAAGGTACGGACCCATTCCGCCCACGGCCGGACGCAACAATGCCATGAAGGCGGGTCGTCCCGGAGCGCGCCATGGAGACGTCTGGCCTGCGCGGATGCCCCATGTGTCCATCCTATCGCATCACGCCGTGGATTCCCATGGTGGGCACCCGGCATGGAAGTCGCCTGATTGGCCGTTGGCTGTGGTCAGAGAGGGGCGGCTCAGGGGCGGGTCACCGGGTAGCATCTTGCAATGCTCCTCGCGTTTGACATCGGGAACACGAACGTAGTGGCCGGCCTCTTTGAGGGCGAAACTCTCCGTGCCGAGATGCGCGTTTCTACCGCACGCGACCGGACCGCCGATGAATGGCTGGTTCTCTGGGAAAGCCTCTTGAGGGTC
>DDYL01000156.1:4968-12567 GCA_002347925.1 Chloroflexi bacterium UBA2235
GTCGGCGTCGACGTCGACAACCCGTCCGAAGTGGGCATCGACCGCATCCTCAATTGCGTCGCGGCGAAACACTTGTACGGCGCTCCGGCGATTGTGGTGGACATGGGGACAGCCACCACCTTTGATGTCCTCTCTCGAGATGGCGACTACGTCGGCGGTGCGATTGCACCGGGCATGGGTGTCTCAGTGGATGCACTCGTTGGAGGCACGTCCCAATTGCGTCGGGTTCCGCTAGTGCGCCCTGCACGGTCCATAGGAAGGAACACCGTCGCGTGCCTTCAGTCGGGGGCTATCTTCGGTTACACCGCATTGGTGGAGGGACTGGTGGGCCGCCTACGCCAGGAACTGGGATACGAGGTTTCGGTGATCGCCACAGGCGGGCTGGCCTCATTGATCGTGCCTGAGACAACGGTTTTCACGCATGTCGATGGTGACCTCACCCTCCACGGCATCCGTCTGGCGTGGTCACGGATCTCGGGCGGCCTGGCGTGAACGCGCTCAGTGGCAAGCGGGTTGTCCTCGGCGTCTGCGGGTCGATTGCGTCCTTCAAGGCGGCCCAACTGTGCAGTTCCCTTGTTCAACTGGGCGCCGACGTGGATGTCATCCTCACGGATTCCGCGCGTGAATTCGTAACGCCGCTGACCTTCCAGGCACTTACCCGCAGGTCTGTCTACACGGACATCCACGAGGCGATGCCTGACCTGTCCAGTGCCCACGTGGAGTTGGGGGTGCGCGCGGACGTCGTTGTGATCTGTCCGGCGACCGCAACGACACTGGCGCGCCTCGCGCACGGGTTTGCAGATGACCTGCTTGCCTGCACTGTCTTGGCTACCCACGCGCCTGTCGTGATTGCACCGGCCATGAATGTCAACATGTGGAACCACCCGGCGACCCAGGCGAACATTGCCACCCTCACTGGGCGTGGGGTATTCCAGGTCGGGCCTGTGGCGGGATACCTCGCGGAAGGCATCACGGGCATGGGCCGGCTGTCACCGCTCGACGACGTGATCGGTGCAGTGCGTCAGGCACTAGGCCGTAATGGCGCTTTGGCGGGACGACGCGTCGTGGTCACAGCCGGAGGCACGCACGAACCTCTCGATCCGGTGCGGTTCATCGGGAACCGGTCGAGTGGCAAGATGGGGTACGCCCTCGCCGAGGCGGCCCGGGACGCGGGTGCCGACGTGACGCTTGTGTCCGGACCCGTTTCGCTGCCTCAGCCGTGGGGGGTCACCACGGTCCGGGTGGAGACCGCATTGCAAATGGCCGACGCGACCCTGGCGGCCAGTGCGCGGGCCGATGGCCTGATCATGGCGGCGGCGGTTGCGGACTACCGTCCGGCATCGGTCGCCGATCAAAAGATGAAGCGGTCCGGTGGTTCCCTAGGGATCGAGTTGACGCCGAACCCGGACATCCTTGCGTCGGTCACTTCTCGTTTCGGGGATGCCTTGGTGAAGGTAGGGTTCGCTGCCGAGACCGGCGAGCTGACCGCCGAGGCGACCCGGAAACTCCACGCCAAGGGGGCGCACCTGATCTGCGCGAATGATGTCACTGAAGCTGGCAGTGGCTTTGGCACAGACACGAACCGGGTGACCATGTTTGCCCGCCAAGGCGATCCAACCGGTCCTGAAGTCGAACAACTGCCGATGCTTCCCAAGGCTGAAGTGGCCCGTCGCATCGTTGCGAGAACGGCGGCGTTGGTCAACTCACTGAGACCGTAACCCCATGGTCGCGACCGGGACACCCGGCTGCACGCGATCCATCTGCCCATCGGATCTCGTGCCTGGGAACGGTGTCGTTCCTTGAGCCATCGATTGGCATGGGTCCGCTAAGACCTACGACTAGCGGCACCTTCGTCGGCCCTCATCTAAAAGCCTTGCCGGAGCGGTGCGTGCGGGTTCATTGAACGGCTAGTCGAGGGCCGGCGACCACCCTGGTGGCAGGTGACCCTCCAAAAGGAAGTCGAGGGTCCAGGCGATGCCGTCCCGGTCGTTGGACGGGGCGATGCGGTCCATTGGCGCAACCGAATGTGCGCCATCCCGACGCGCAATCCCGCTCCAGGCGGCGGACCGGGCGGCTGGGGTGGCGTTGCCCATCGCAACGCCCAGCCCGACCGCACCGAGCATTTCCACGTCGTTGATGTTGTCGCCAAAGGCGGCCACGTCCTTGTTGCCGATGGAGAGATGCTGCGCGAGTGACGCGACCGCCGTGGCCTTGTTGGTTGTCGGGCCGACGACCTCCAAGGCGGCCCCTGCGGTGAACTGGCCGCGAGAGAAGATCACGTGCCACGGACGGTTGGTCGTCGCTTCAAGCGGGGTCACTCCCGAAGCCGGGTACGGTTCGTACCGATCACGGATTACGGGCCGTCCAGTGAGGTCGTCTCGCAAATCGCGAAGGCGCGGAAGGGGAGCAAGGACGACGAACTGGGTTGGGTCGAGGCTGAATGCTGCCCCATCCGGAGTGTCATCTAGGGGTCTGGCGGCTACTCCATTGAATTGGACATACCGTCCAATCGCCGGGTGGGCGTCCAGGTCGCCGTCATGGAAGATCGTGTCAGGCACGCCGGGATGCCCAATCAGCACCGATGCCAACTGGTGGGCGCGGATGCGTGACAAGACGCGAATCGCCTCAGTGCGTGGCAACGGATTGTGGGCCAGGAGGACCGGGCTGGTCCCCATCGGGTCTTCCCATACCGCCGTGCCTTGGCTCGAGATCAAATAGACTCCGTCGAGCCCGAGACGGTCGAAGACTTCCACGGTTCGGGCACGCCGCCGACCGGACGCGATGGCCACCTTGACCCCTCGGTCCTGCGCGCGTCGGATCGCCGCGCGGGTGCGATCGGTCACCTTCTCGTCGCTCGTAAAGAGGGTGCCGTCCGCATCGAGGACGAGCAGTCGTAAGTCGAAGGGGTGCCTCGTTGCTTGCACTTGGGTAGGGTAGCAGGGCACCGTCACCGCGCCTTGATGCGTTCGTGGAATCGTCGGGCGGTGGCAGACCAATATAAAGGGAGAATTGCCATGACTGGTGCAAGGGTGCAGGTTGGGTCCGGGTCGCCGTGGGAGCCAAAGGTTGGGTACTCGCGTGCCGTGCGTGTCGGCAACCACATTTCGGTTGCGGGAACGACAGCCACAGCGAAAGACGGCAGTGTATTGTCCCCCGGTGACCCCTATGGGCAGACAAAAGCCATCTTCGCAATTGTCGGAACTGCTCTTGGGGCGGTGGGGGCGTCGTTCAGCGATGTCGTCCGGACCCGGATCTTCCTCAAGGACATCGCTCATTGGCAGGAGGTCGGGCGCGCGCACGGCGAGATCTTCAGCGAAGTCCGTCCCGCCTCCACGATGGTTGAGGTTTCCCGATTGATTGATCCGGCACATCTGGTCGAGATCGAAGTGGATGCCATCATTGCCGGCCCGAAATCCAGTACCTGATCAGCTGGACATAACTTTTCCTCCGACGCCTGCCTACCCGGCGTGATCTGCCGGGTGGGTACCCTTCCGGTGAATGAGTGGACGACAGTTTCCGGAAGAGGGCCCCCGTTTTTCGCGCGCCCAGATCAGGTCAGCGCGGATTGCCACGACGGCAGTCTTCGGGTTCCATGGCGTCGCTCTTGCCCAATGGTTCCTTCGCATTCCGGACGTGAAGATCCAGGCCGGCCTTGACGACGGGCAGCTCGGACTTGCCCTCCTCGGTGGCGCGATGGGATCTGTGCCGGCCATGCCAATTGCTGGTGCACTCACCGCCCGCTTCGGCAGTACCCGAGTGACTGCCGGGATTGCGGTGATGTTCATGTTGCTCTTTGGACTGCCGAGTTTTGCAACGTCGCAATGGATCCTGTTCGGGGCACTGATGCTGTTTGGAGTGGCAGTCGGTGGGATCGACGTGGCATTCAACAGTCAGGCCAGTGAGGTTGAAGAGCATCACGGTGCGCCGCTGATGTCGGGATTCCACGGTTCCTGGAGTCTGTTCAGTCTGGTTGGAACGCTGATCGCGGCACCCGTGATGGCGATGGGAATTTCGCCTGAGGTGCACCTCACGGTTACCGGATTGCTTGCGGGTGGTGCGATCTTCGTGACGACGCACTGGTTCCTGCCGTCCGCGCCGAGGCATGCGGAAGCTACCCGGTCGGTCGCCCGCCTCACCCCGGCGTTGTTCGCCTTGGGGGCGATTGCTGGCCTGTCCCTGCTGGTGGAAGGGGCTGTGGCTGACTGGTCGGGCATCTATCTACGCACGACCTTGGAGATGACGCCAGCATCTGCGGGCCTTGCGTTTGGTGCCTTCTCCGTGACCATGGCGACGGCAAGGCTACTTGGTGACCGCGTGGCAGCCCGGTTCGACCCAAGGACAGTTCTGGCATCGGGTGCGGTGCTTTCGGGTCTCGGGGTCCTGACTGCGGTAGCGATACCCAACCCGGTATTGGCGGTGGGAGGCTTCGCGCTCTGCGGGGTAGGGATCGGCACGATCTTCCCCATCGCACTCAGTGCGGCATCCCGGCTCCCGGGACAGGCACCGGGGGCAGCGATCGCAGCGGTCGCGACCATGGGCTATGCCGGGTTCTTGGCCGGACCTCCGCTCATCGGTGGGGTGTCCCGGGCATTCTCGCTTGCGGTCGGGTTCGGTGTGGCAATCGTGGCATCGGCGGTGATGTTCCTGTTGACCCGCCTGATCCCGAAGGCGCGAACGGCCAACGTGGAGGTTCCGCCGGTCGGCGTTGAGCCCTCGGCCGCGTCTCACTGACCTTTCATCGCAGGTGGTCAGTTGAACGTGTCGGCGTAGGCACGTGACCGGTCCTCTCGCTACCATCCGGCATGAACATTTTGCGTGCGTTCCTCGTGATCGCAACGGCCATTGTCGTCCTCGTCGGGTCCGGACGGATCGCCACGGCCGACAGTTACGCCGGACAGGACTTGCGAGGCAAGAGTTTCGCCCGCCAGAACCTGGTTGGCGCAGACTTCACTGGTGCCGACCTGCGCGGGGTCACCTTCTGGAAGGCCGACCTGACCGACGCAACCATGGCGGGGGCGAACCTCACCGGGGCCGACCTCTACACGACGATCCTTGTGCGCACCGATCTCTCCGGTGCCGACATGCGCGGGGCGACCCTCTCCGGTGCGGTCCTTGAGGGAGCCAACCTGACGGGTGCAACGCTTACCGGCGCGACCCTTCACGCTGCCAACCTCGCCGGCGCCATCCTGCGCGGCGCAATGGTCCGGGACGCGAGCCTCGTGTCGGCGAGCCTGCGAGGCGCCGACTGCTTCGCAACCAGTTTCCGTTCGGCGAACCTGCGCTGGGCAGACCTTGGCAACGCCTCACTTATGGAGGCAAGCCTGGTCGGCACGATCCTGACCGGGACGAACCTGGATGGTGCGATCCTGACGAATGCCTCGATGACCGAAGCAATCGGGGTGGACCTGACTGGGTCAGTCTGGGACGAGACCACCACCGGGGTTGATCCGGCCTGGCCACGCTGACCTTCCTGGTGTGCGGTTGATGTGCGATGTCTTTGACAACGCGACGTCGCACGGCAAATCGCGCGTCGAATAGGTGGCAGTGTTTCTTTGGCGTTCACGACTGGGGTAGCCGCGCGCCGACCGGTTGAGCGCACGTGGCTCGTCGAGTTGCAAGACCCAACCCTACTGGCGCGCAATGGGAGGCGGGTGCCCCTGCCCTTCGGCAACGGCCGCGGGTGCCGCCTTTTCGACGAGACCGCATTCGCAATTGGTGCCGACCTGAGTCCGCGCGTCACGGCCGAGCAGGCCCCGCACCATTCCCGCCGATCAGAGTGCCCGGAGTCTGCCGAGGGCGGGAACGACCCCATGATGGCCAGTGTCCTCCGGCGCATCGGCGCCGTCGGCAAGCACCTCGATGGGATCGCCTTCGACCCGATCCTTGTTGTCAAACAGGTCGTGTTGTGGACGCCATCGACAGAGTCCCAAGCCGACTAGCAAGGCACGCCGTGGATGTTGATCGCCCGCGACATTGACCGAGGGACAGCCCGCCCGTTCGGCCCGGCGGCGGTTCCGGCCCGATTGACCTCGCTCCTCCAACCGAGGCGGAGCGAATGTCCTATCCCAATGACATCGAACCGATGCGTTGCCAGGGGTTCGATGGTGATGCGCAGGCGGAGATTGCCCGACAACGGCGACGTCCACGAAGGACGAGGTTGGCGGAGTTGGTCCCGATCATCACGGGATGCCGATCACGAAAAGTTCTTGATGTAGGTCCGTTGGTTCTGGATGATTTTCCTCACCCGGGCTAGCAGTCCTCCGGCCCGCTGGTTGTGGATGATGTCACTGTTTCGCTGTGACAGGCCCTCACGCATCGCGTACCAGTGCGACATCCACAAGGCGTACTGCTCCATCAATTCGTATGCGACCCGTATTTCGTTATCTACCTTCATATACTGGTACTGACACAATGCGTAATACGTGCCATTGGCGTATGAATGATTATTCACGCACCAGAAGCCGATCGTATTGACGGTGTCCAAATACCCGGTGTTGTCGGCGACCTGCAAATCGACCACGGTGTTATAGAATTCGAAAAACAGGGTGTTCTTGGCTTCATCGGTCGTGATGCGTCGGTCAGCGCGTTCGACGTCGTCGAGCGCGGCTTCCATGCGGTCCAGCTCCGCAGTTGCCCATGACCAGTCGATGCCGAACGGGTTCTCCGCCCGTGCGACCGGGGCAACGGTTATCCACCCTGCCACTAAGAGCGCGATCAGCGCAGCCCGGATCACCGGTAGCCCCGAACCCATTCGTCCAACCCCTTCATCTCGGCGCGAATTTCCACGACTGCTATTTGCACGGTGAAGCATACCCACACGTGTGTTTTATGGGAATGCGTACTAGCTTATTACGGCTCAGAATTTTTTTTGCGAGGGTTGGCACGCGTTGGGATCGAACCGATGCATATCACTATGATTCAAGGCCCTTTGCGAATCCAGCCCGCGGTGGAGGTCCGATCCGGTCCATGATGCCGGTTGTGGTGGCTTCGAGAGCCGTGCCCTGCGTCCGGGGGTCACTCGGCTTCGCCGGATCGGTCGAGGAAGTCCTCAATGAATCGCCGGTCGCTCGGCGCGAGGTCAAGGTAGAGGGCTTCGTTGAACGTCACCCACTGGAGATCCGAGTGTTCGATAGTGAGCGGAGTGCCGTCAATCCGGACGTCGGTGAAATGGATCACGAACGGCGACCCGGGATCGTGGATTGAGTGCAACAAGGACCCGACGTGCGTCACCGTAACTCCGAGTTCCTCAAGGAGTTCACGTGCGATGGCCTGGTCTTTCGTTTCCCCGTCATTGCACTTCCCGCCCGGGAACTCATAGAGACCACCGTGTCGCTTGTGGGCCGGTCGCTGGCACAACAGCACTCTTGCCCCACGGCGGATCACCGCCGCAACAACATCCACGGGTCCGGTGTATCCAGCGTCAGAATGGTTGCTAGGCATTTATCTCTGCGGGCTTACCGGAAATTCCAACCCAACGGTTGACCGCGCGTAGTGCCTGACCCATCCGATTGGCTATTTCACAGTGTGTTGGCGTCGGGTTTCCCCCTGTGTTACGCCCGGCACGAGATTTTGTCCAGTTAGATGGTGGCGAAGCGCTGT
>DDYL01000170.1:0-4775 GCA_002347925.1 Chloroflexi bacterium UBA2235
CGTTGTCTCAACGTCGACCGGCTTGTTCGTGATCATTCGCGCCATCGACTTCGGTGGCGCGGTGAAGCTCGCGATTGCGGCTGGCGACACCCGTGATGGCGTGACCGGCGCCAATCCCTGCGGTTGGGATTGGTCGTCGGTCTCGGGATCGGCGTCGATGTGTTCTTCTTCCTGAGCCGCTTGGTTCGGAACCGCTTCCATGGAGAATTGGATCCGGAAGGTCGTGGCCACGATGTTCGCCTGCAGGTCCTTCACCAGGGTCTGGAATAGGCGGTACGCCTCTCCCTTGTACTCGGTGAGCGGGTCGCGCTGACCGTACGCCCGCAAGCCAATCCCGGCGATGATGTCGTCAATGGCAGTGAGGTGTTCCTGCCACAAGCCGTCGATCACGCGCAGCATCGTGCCTCGGACGGCGTACCCGAACAGGTCCGGGGAGTAGCGGGCCTCCCGAGCGCCATAGAGCTCCTCAGCCCACTCCTGCATGATCTCGGCCATGTCTTCACGGTTGCGCCCGTGCAGTTCATCAGCATCGATTTCGAGTTCTGGGCCGAGGATATTTGCAAAAGCGGCGTGGATTGCCTCGAGATCCCATTCGTCGGGACGTGGTGACTGCGTATGCTGTTCAATGAGGCGGGTCGCAAGGTCGCGAGCCATGAGCAGGATAAGTTCCTTCGGATTCCTTGTGCCGAGGACCTGCCGGCGCTGGGAGTAAATCACCTTGCGTTGCGTATTCATCACGTCGTCGTATTCGACGGTGTGCTTGCGGATGTCGAAGTTGAACCCTTCGACCTTCTGCTGCGCCTGTTCGATGCTTCGACTCACCATGCTGTGTTCGATCGGTGCGTCATCATCGAGGCCGAGACGTTCCATCAACCCGATGATCCGGTCTGACCCGAAGCGGCGCATAAGGTCATCCTCAAGGCTGAGGTAGAACCGTGATGACCCGGGATCACCCTGCCGACCGGCACGGCCCCGCAGCTGGTTATCGATCCGTCGCGACTCGTGACGTTCGGTGCCGATGATGTGCAACCCGCCCAGGTCGCGGATGACTTCCGGGGTACCTTCAGGGTCGTCAGCGGATCCGAGGATGATGTCGGTCCCGCGTCCGGCCATGTTCGTGGCGATGGTTACCGCCCGGTGACGTCCCGCCAGTGCAATGATCGATGCTTCGGTTTCGTGGTACTTGGCATTGAGGACCTGATGGACAATGCCTCGCTCGCGGAGGCGTCGGGACAAGTCTTCCGATTTCTCAACCGAGGTAGTCCCCACAAGGACTGGGCGTCCGATCTCATGCATCTCCTCGATCTCCTCGAGGATTGCCGAGTACTTGCCGGTCGCACTGCGGAAGATGAGGTCCGGCGAATCCTGGCGGATCATAGGCCGGTTTGTCGGGATCGGGATGACCTCGAGGTTGTAGATCTTGCGGAACTCCTCGGCCTCGGTCGTTGCCGTACCGGTCATCCCGGAGAGTTTCCGGTAGAGGCGGAAATAGTTCTGGAAGGTGATTGTCGCCAGGGTCAGGTTTTCGCGCCTGATGGCAACGCCTTCCTTGGCCTCGATCGCCTGGTGCAGACCTTCGGAGTACCGTCGACCAGGCATGAGGCGCCCGGTGAACTCATCAACGATGACAATCTCGGATTGAGGATGGTGTTGCCCAGACGTCAGGACCTGCCCCTGATGCAGCAGGACGTAGTCGCGATCACGACGGAAGATGACCCCCGCGCGCAGGGCTTGTTCCAGATAGTGGACGAGGGTGTAGTTCTCTTCGGCGTACAGGTTGGAGACACCGGCAAGCCGCTCGACCCGGTCGATGCCTTCCTCGGTGATCATGACCGACCGTGCCTTGAGGTCGATGGTGAAGTCGCGTTCCTCGCGAAGTTGGGTCACGATGCTTGCGAATTTTGCGTAGGTGTCCGGCGGTTCGTCGGCGGGTCCGGAAATGATGAGAGGCGTCCGCGCTTCATCAATAAGAATGTTATCAACTTCATCGACAATCGCATAGTGCAAGTCGCGCTGCACCATCTGCCCAAGGTCGTAGACCATGTTGTCGCGGAGGTAGTCGAAGCCGAACTCGTGATTGGTCCCATAGGTAATGTCGGCGTGGTAGGCGTCCCGGCGTGACACGGGTTCCCAATGCATCAACCGGTCATCACCGCGCGAGGTAGGGTCGGTGTAATGCGGGCTGTAGATGCCGGCGAACTCGTGGCAGATGACCCCTGTGGTCATGCCGAGCCGGTAGTAGACGGGCCCCATCCATCCGCCACCGACCCGCGAAAGGTAGTCATTGGGGGTGATGAGGTGACATCCGTTGCCGACGAGTGCATTGAGATAGAGGGGTAGCGAGGCCACGAAGGTCTTGCCTTCGCCGGTCCGCATCTCGGCGATCTGCCCGCGATGCAGGACAATCCCCCCGATGAGCTGCACGTCGTAGTGACGCATGCCTATGACGCGCCGGGCCGCTTCGCGGACCGCAGCAAAGGCCTCGGGCAGCAGGTCGTCCAACGTCTCGACAGCCGCTGGTGGCGCAGGCGGGGCGCCAGCACCCTGGGCGTCGCTATCACCGCCATGACGAACGCCAGGCACGCCGAGGCGCTTGCGGAACTCGGCAGTCTTTTCCCTCAGCTGATCATCGGTCAGGGCCGTGAAGCTTGGCTCGAGGGCATTGATGCGTGCGACGAGCGGTTGGATGCGGCGAACGTTGGTGTCGTTCCCGATACCCATGAGTCTCTTGATGAACGCAACCATGGACGGCCTCTTGTATCCGGTGGTTCTGCGCCATCCGCGATCAAGGCACCCGCGCACGGGCGGGAAACGGTGCGAATGGTGCGGAACTTCGCAAGTCATCAGGTCCGGCGGACCGGCGAATGCGTCAGTTGGTGACTGCAAAGTGTACCGCCCGACGCCTGCGGGATACTGACGCGCGGGTTGCCGTGGGGTGACGGTCAGATGACCGTCGGGCGTTCCGGCAAGTCTGGCAGCGTTCCGTCGTCCGAACGTTCCCAGGCTTCCTGGGTCAGGGCCCATAGTGACCCTGCCACGACACCGTGTCCCCCAAGGATGACCGGCACATGCGCTTCAATGGCGGCGCGTGTGAAGTCCCTGGCAACCTCGTTTGCGATCGTGTCAACATCGCCGAGGTCGGACGCAAACCGGTCGGCCGGCGTGAGGTTCAATCCCAGATGTTGGAAAAGCACTCGCGAGTCAAAGAAGACGGCATCGGCAAGGTCACCGATGATCCTGAAAAACTGGCGGGGCCCAACCTGTTGGTAGAGGTGGCCAATCAGTGACCGGACCTCACCGGCGGTGTCTCTCCCGAACGCCACCATGCCTCGCTCTTCGACGAAGAGGCGCTTGGCTCCGGGAATGTCAGTCATTGCCTTTCCCCAGATTGAGGTATTGACCCGGCCAATCAGCGACAGGTGAGCCTTCTGGCTGATCAGGAACGGCATGGTCGCTCCGAAGCGTTCCCGGGGCAGATTGGCGCCATTGAGGAACTCTCTCACGTGCTTCCGTTGACCGCGGTGCAGGGCGAGGATGGTCAGGTCGGCAGGAGTATCGAGATCAAAGATCGTGCCGATCGCCGGATCGATGATCTGGGGTGTCAGCCCAGCCTGCCTGGCCAACAGGGAGGGGACCGCATTGTCGTGCGCTTCCGGCAGGGCAATCCTGTGCAGAGCGGAACCCGGAACGATCCCGAACCAGTCGGCAGACCAAAGGTTGTTCGCGATCACGGTCGAGGATCCGCCGAGAAGTCGGACGCAGACCTCCCGGAATGTGCCCGCCTCGATCAATGGGGCGGCGGCGCCACTGAAGTACAGGGGGAAGCGTACTTCCGGCCGATCAACGATTGCCCGCAGTCTGCCACCGAAGTGAAAGGGTTCGCCCGGAGGATCTGTGATAACCGTCACGCGTGGGTCGTGGTTGAACGCCTCCTGCAGGAGCGGTGCGTCTGTCGCCAGGAAGACATGGCCAACAAGTGGTTCCTCGAGGCCAAGTTCGATCAGGTCCCTGGCAGCGGCGTGCTGTGCGCCGGAAACGAGACGTTCGGGTGGAGACCCTCCGCCTTGGCCGGCGAACACGATGAGCGTTACTTGGTCGTCCACGTGCGGTGAGACTGTCCTTCCGGCACCGAAGATTGTAGATGCCGGCGTCCTGGGGCGGGAGGGTCCGACCGCACGCCGATCAGGAATACGGTGACGTGTATCGCTGTTCCAAGTCGCTGAACCGTGTCAGGCGTGGCGAGAAGAAGAGTTCGATGTCACCAGTGGGGCCATTCCGGTGCTTGGCGACGATCACTTCGGCGACGTTCTTCGGTGCCGTCTCCTTGTCGTACATCTCGGCCCGGTAAATGAACATCACCACGTCCGCATCCTGTTCGATCGAGCCGCTATCCCGCAGGTCCGAGAGTTGGGGCTTGTTTCCTGGACGGCTCTCAACCGCTCTCGAGAGCTGTGACAGAGCGAGGACCGGAACGTTGAGTTCGCGTGCAAGCCCCTTGAGGGCCCGGCTGATCTCAGAGACCTCCTGCACGCGGTTGTCGGATGCACGCCCTTGCATGAGTTGCAGGTAGTCGACCACGATGAAGCCAATGTCGTGCTCGGCCTGCATCCTCCGCGCCTTTGTACGCAGTTCCATGACCGAGATGCCGGGCGTGTCGTCGATGTAGATCGGCATGTCGGCGAGGACGCTCATCGCCTCGGCGACCTTCGCCCACTCACCTTCCTCGATGTTGCCGGTGCGCAGGCGATGGGAGTCCAGTCCCGTGTGGGCGCACA
>DDYL01000170.1:4852-8201 GCA_002347925.1 Chloroflexi bacterium UBA2235
GAGGTCTTGCCGACCCCGGGGCGCGCCGCAAGGATGATCAGGTCCGACTTCTGCAAACCACCGGTCAGCGCGTCCAAGCGGGTAAATCCTGTGGGCACGCCGATTGGCTGCCCTCGACGCTGGTGGATTTCGTCAAGCTGGGTGAAATAGTCCTGCATGAAGTCGGACATGGCGATGTAATCGCGTGCGCCGCGCCGTTGCGTCAGGTTGAACAGGACTTGTTCGGCCTTGTCTACCGCAAGTTCGGCGTCATGCTGGGTGTCGTAGGCGAGTTGGGCGATCTGTCCACCTGCTGAGATCAGGCGTCGCAGGACTGCATTCCGCTCAACGATGTGCCCGTAGTATTCGACGTTGACCGCCGTCGGCACCATGTTGATCAGGCTGGTGATGTATCCTGGACCGCCAACGTTCGCGAGTTCGCCCCGCCGTTCGAGTTCGTCACAGACAAGGACGAAGTCCGCCGGCTCCTTGCGTTCGTACAGGTTCCGGGCCACCTGATAAATCTGGCGGTGGGCAACCCGGTAGAAGTCATCGGGTTGGAGGAAACCAGCAACCCGCACGATCGCATCGCGGTCGATCAGGATGCTGCCGAGAACTGATTGCTCGGCTTCGGAGTTCTGCGGCGGCAGGCGTTCATCGGCCATTACTGGCGGAACGCACCCCGGTCACCTTGGTTGCGGCAATCCTCACAAACCACTGCGGGCGGCAGAGCCGTCACCGGCATCCCCGCCCGAGTGTGCGTGTGCCTGTCATGCTTCGGTGGCGACGACCTCAACCTTGAGGGATGCCTGGACCTGGCCGACCAGCTTGATGGATGCAGTGTGATCACCGACAGTTCGGACCGTTCCGTCAAGCTCGACATTGCGTCGATCAATCTCGATCGCATGTTGTGCCTTCAGGGCCGCGACAACGTCAGCGGTGGTCACAGTTCCGAAGAGCTTTCCGCCTTCGCCCGCACGTGCGTCAACCGTGACCGACAACGTCCCGATGCGCTCGGCCAGGGTCATCGCCTCGGCATGCCGGCGATCATCCTCCTTCTTCCGCTGGACTTTCAGGGAGTCGATGCGCTTGAGCTGCGCCGGCGTTGCCTCAACGACCATCGCCTGACGGAGCAGGAAGTTTCGGGCATACCCGGCCGAGACTTCCTTGACATCCCCGACGCGTCCGAGGTTCTCGACATCTTTCAGCAAAATGACCTTCATAGTTGTTTACCAGTGTACCAATCCCCACACGGGCTTTCGGACATCACGTCCATTCGTGGGCAAATCCGCTAGTTCAGCGCGCCGAGCGGGTTTATGTAGCTCCCGTTGCGCAGGATCTCAAAGTGCAGATGCGGGCCGGTTGAATTGCCGGTGCTTCCCATGCGGGCGATCACCTGTCCCTTCGAAACATTCTGTCCGACTTGGACAAGGAATGCTGAGAGGTGGTTGTAGGTGGTGGTGATCCCGTTTCCGTGGTTCACGATAATCCGGTTGCCGTACCCCTGACGGTCCCATCCCGCGTAGACGATCCGGCCGGCGTCTGAGGCTCCAATTGGGGTGCCGAACGGGGCTGCGATGTCAATGCCAGGGTGCCACCCGGAATAGTAGGTCGTGATCGATCCGCGTGTCGGCCACTGAAGACGCCCGGTAGCGATTTGCGGTGGTGATGGCGCTGGCGCTGGCGCCGGCCTGGCAGGTTGGGGTGCAGGTGACGCTGGTCTGGCTGGTGCGGGTGCCGCCGGACGCGCGGGCGCAGCGGCTGCGCGCGGCGGGTCCGGGCGGACGGTTATGGGAAGTTCGCCTCCCGGGATGATGATCCACTTGTCGATGACAAGCGGCTCACCAGGCTTCAATCCGTTGAAGTCCACGATCGATGCCGGTTCTGCGCGATACCGCTGGGCAATCGTGTCGAGTGTGTCGTTCGCCCTCACCTGATGCGCAACGCCGGGCACGGGTGGGATGCGCAATTCCTGACCAGGACGGACTACATCCTCCTCGTCGAGTCCATTCGACCACAGGACGCTGTACATCCCGACGTTGAACCGCGCGCCGATGTCCCAGGCGGTGTCGTTGGCTTGAACGATGTACGTCAGGATTTCGGCGGGAGGCGCGATTGCCGCGGTGGAGGCGTTCAGGGTGGTGGAGAGGGTTGGACGCAGCAGGCTGTCACGGGCTTCGATCAGCGACACACGCGGCCCGAGAAGGAGGCGCGTCTGCATCGGCAGGTTCGCCGGATCGGTTCCGATCAGTCCCTCGAGACTATCCGTTGGACGGCGGAAGCCACCCGCGCTGATAACCCCCAGGATCACCAGTGCAACAAACCCGTGGACGATCAGTCGCCCGGACGGCAATCCTCCAAGGAAGTCCCAAATTGTTCCGTGGGGTTCGGCTGCCCGGGTGGGGCGAGCCCCCGACCATGCATCCTGCACGTCGGACCCTGGCCGGATTGGCTCCGTCTGAGGACGCCAGAAGGCCAGACCTGCCAACATGCTTCGGCGACGCGCCGACTGCCTCGGCGATGACCATAGGGCCTCGCGGGCATCGCGCTCACCGGTTGGGAAGCCCATCGGGGGCCGCTCGTCAGGGTTGTAGGGTGGGGTTCCTGCCACGATAGATATCCGGCGTACTGCCACTCACGGTCACACCAAAATGAGAGCAGGGTCAGTGAGGCAGTGCATTTGCTCACTGCATCTCCGCCTACCGTAGCACCGCGAACACCAAAGCGGCGAATGAGGTGCGACTCTAGGCCGCATTTGTTCAGCCCCACGGGGAAGCACCAGTGATCCGTCCGACCGCGGAGGCATGGTGGTCGCTCAGGACGCGGCGACTCGAGGGGTGAAGTAGACGAGCGCCCCTAGGGCGGCGAGCGAGCCAAGTGCGGAACACAGCAGACCAACGTCACTCAGGATGTCGACGCTGCCCGTTCGAACTCCAAGAACGATCGGCGCGATCGTTCCCGAGGAAGCCCCGGCGCAGATACCGACGAGAATTTCCCCGAACATGTCATACCCGCGCTCCTTGCCCAGAATGTAATGGGCAATCACCCCGAATACGGTCCCGATCACGATCCATGAGTACACAAGCATGACCCGGGAACCTCCTTGGGCAGTGTGGAGACTGAGAGACGGGTTGCGGGACCCACTTTCGTGTGCCCCGCAACCCAATTGCTGTCCGGCAAGGGACTAGTCCTTCGGACGGCTGTCCTTGAACTGGTCGTAGATGGCCTTCGCGGTCTCGTCCATGATCTTCCCGACACGCGGTACCCAGTCCGCAGCCTTCTCCTTGTTGTTGGTGAGGGCGTCCAGCTCCTGGCTGTACGTGCTGTCCAGCTTGGGATGCTGCAGGAACAGATGGTCCGGCGACTCCTG
>DDYL01000170.1:8266-10202 GCA_002347925.1 Chloroflexi bacterium UBA2235
GAAAGGAGACGCATGACCTGCCAGGCTGAGTCCTTGTTCTTTGCCCAGCGTCCCATGATCCAGAAGTCGTTGAAGTTGATGTTCTTGTTCGACTTGCCGGTGGGAAGCGCCGCGAACCCGAACTTGAAGTCCTTGATCGCCGACGACGTCCAGTAGAGCCAGCCACCGTCCAGCGCCATTGCAATCTTTCCTGTCTGGAATGGGTTGCCGAGCTGTCCAAGGGACTTGGCCGTCGCCGGGTCCGGCATGACCTTGTGCTTGTAGATCAGGTCCTGGAGGAACGTGTGCGCCTGTAGCACTGGCTCGCTGTTGAAGTTTGTCTTCGGGGCGATGAAGTCCGTGTAGTGCTCCTTGGTCCAGGAATCGCCACCCCAGAGGTACGGCAGGCTGGTCATCTTGGCCCACAGGTCGAGGCTCATGCCGAAGGTGCCGTTCGGTGACCCCGGATCCTTGGTCAGTTTGGTCGCATACTCGAGCGCCTTGTCCATGGTCCAGGACGCGTCATTCCAGTCGACGGGCGGTGGCTTGAGGCCGGCCTTGTCGAGGAGGTCCTTGTTGTAGAGCAAGACCGAACCGAAGGTCGAGAGCTGGGAGACGCCGTAGTACTTGTTGTTGATCTTGTAGCGGTCCATCAGGCCCGGCTGGAAGTAGGCGTTGACATCCCACTTGTCCGCGGTGATGTAAGAGGTCAGGTCCTGGGGAAGCTTCCGCCACCAGTAGTCGTAGTAATTGCCACCGAAGCCCCAGATCTCGAGCGTCTCGTTGGCGGCGGCCATCGAGTTGATCTTCGGGATGTACTGATCGGCAGGCACCACGATGCGCTCGACCTTGATCTTGGGAAGCTTTTCCTTGAGCATCGGCTCAAAGACCTTCTCCTGACCACCGTTCTCTTCCTTGCCGGACCGGACAAGCCAGTTGACCTGACCCGTGCCTCCACCCGATGTGCCACCGGCGGCCGGAGCGGCGGCGCCACCCCCACCGACTTCGCTGCCGCAAGCTGCGAGGACGCCACCTGCGATGGCGGCCCCTGCGCCGAACAGTACGTGACGCCTAGACGTCTGGGACATGTGTTTCCTCCTGACTAGTGCCGAGTGCGGTAGATCTGGGCTTCGCTATTTGTAGCGATGCCTTTCTATCCGCTCGATTGCGTTCCCCCGTTACGGGCTCCGGGTCTGGCCAGACCCGCGCAGTGCCGATACGGTCCTCCTTGCCGCGCTTCGCCGAGGCGTTTGCCTCGAATTCCTCAAGACCAACCTGCGCCTAACCCTTCACTCCAGTCACCACGATGCCCTGGATGAAGTACCGCTGAAGCGTGAAGAAGAGCACTACCAATGGAATGATGTTGACCAGCGAAGCTGCCATGAGAAGGTGGAATGGCGTTCCGCCGTAGACCGCCTGGAATGCCGAAAGCGAAAGGGCCGCGGTTCGCAGGCTGGGACTGTTGATGTAGATCAGGGGCCTGAAGAAGTCATTCCAGTTATAGGTGAATGACCCGATCAGGACGACCGCCAAGGCCGGGCGGATTTGCGGAAGGAGCACGTCCCAGAGAATCCGCATCGGGCCAGCGCCGTCAATCTGGGCCGACTGATCCATCTCTATGGGGATTGTCGTGAAGAACTGCCGTCAGCAGGAAGATGTTGTAGGCACTCCCGAACCATGCTGGCAGGATGAGTGGCCAGAATGTGTTGGACATGCCCAGACGCGAGAACCCGAGATATTCCGGGACCAGGCGCACGATCTGGGGAACCATCAAGGTTGACAGGACCAATCCGAACAGGAGGTTCTTGCCGGGAGCCCGGAACCGTGCGAACCCGTAGGCCACGAGGACCGCCGACACGACGTCCCCGGCCATCGAGAGGATGGCGACGACCATCGTGTTCGTGTAGGCCGTCTCCCACTTCATGAACCTCAGGGCTTCGCCGAAGTTCCCCCATTG
>DDYL01000170.1:10242-16027 GCA_002347925.1 Chloroflexi bacterium UBA2235
GTCACGATCATGAAATAGACCGGGAAGAGCAGGAGAAATGACCCGAGGGTGACCAATGCGGTCAGCGATCCAATCCAGATACCTTCCCGCACATTCCGGCGCTGGAAAAAGGGCAATTCCTGTCCCAGTGACCGTGCCGTGGGCGCCACCGTCTTCTTCTCCGTTGGGGAAATCGCAACCGTCATGGCATTGCTCTCCGTGCGTGACCTGTCATCCGGCGGTTACCGCACAACGGCTTCATAGAAGACCCAGTGGCGCTGCAACCTGAACGCCATCGCAGTGAATGCGAGCATGATGACGAACAGGACCCATGCCAGTGCATCGGCATATCCCATGTTGGAGATATACGTGAATGCGTTCTGGTAGATCATGAACACCATGAAGTAGGTTGCGTAGTTCGGCCCCCCTTGCGTGATCACGAACGCGTTGGTGAACACTTGGAATGACGAGATGATCGCCAGGATGCCATTGAAGAAAATGACCGGGGAGATGCTTGGCAAGGTGATGTGCCATATCTGGCGGAACTTGCTGGCCCCGTCAAGCTGCGCCGATTCATACAACTGCGTCGGTACACCCTGGATTGAGGCAAGGTAGATCAGCATCGGACCGCCGAACTGCCAGAGGCTCATGATCACGAAGGTCGGGACCGCCCATTGAGGATCGCTCAACCATTTGGGCAGCATGGACGAGGGCACCCCGAGGTCGTAGAGGAGGCCGTTCACCAACCCGAACTGCGGTTGGAAGATCCAGTTCCACATCAGCGCCACCGGCACTCCGGTCACGATACTTGGCAGGTAGTAGATCGTCCGCCAAGCCGCCATTCCCGGCAGCTTCTCGTTCAGGATCAGCGCCAGGAAGGTGGCGAACCCGACGCTAAGCGGCACCGAAAGGACGGTGTAATAGGTGGTGACTTGCAGGGATTTCCAGAACAGGCGATCCCTGAACATCACGTCATAGTTCAGCAGGCCGACCCACGTCGGTGGCCAGTTGACCGGATCGTTGTGCGTCAGGCTCAGGTAGGCAGACGCGATGGTCGGACCACCAGAGAAAAGAATGAACCCTGCGATCCACGGCGAGATCAGCACATAGAACCAGAGCGCTTCCTTCCGCGCAAGGGCTCCTACGGCCGTGGTCTGCCTCGAACCTGCAACCGCGTCCGCCGCCATGTGCCCCCCAATCGCGAACAACCGGCAGGGCTCCAGTCGCTCACGCCACGGACCCCCCGGTCCTCGGACCATGAGCACGACAAGATGCCGGTTTCGACGACACTGGGTGATCGATCCAAGATCGTCACCAACTTGCAACTCGTATCGTAGCGTTCGTTAATCGGAACGTCAAACACTCGTGGAAGGTGCGGACCTCCGTCCAATACGTCATCGATGTCACGCGAGTGGTGTCGACGCGATCCACGCCCGCCCAACCTCGGCCACACTCCACGCTTGCGCAATCGACCCGCGCGCCGTGTGCGGGGCATCGCCATCGAATATTTCGCTGATCGTGCCCACTCCAGCGTCATCCCAGAGATGTTCCCTCAGGGGCGAAAGCAGGGCGCGTGCCCCGGTCTCGTGGCTAAGCATCCAGGCATCCACCATCGGCCCGAGGAGCCACGCCCAGGCTGTCCCCCGGTGGTAGGCACTGTCCCTGGTTTCGGCGGTTCCTGAACATTTGCCCCGGTACCGCGGATCGGCAGGGGTGAGGGTGCGGACGCCCCGTGGGGTCCAGAGGTGCGCCCGAACTGTTTCTGTCACCTGACGGCGCTGGGTTCGGGTCAATGGGGTCGCCGGTAGTGCCGCCGCGATCAACTGGTTTGGACGCAGGGATGCGTCATTGCCCTGTGGTCCATCGATTACGTCGAGCAAGTAGCCGGTGGTGCCGTCGACGCGATGCCAACCACCGGTGGTTGGGCCGCACCAGAAGCGGCGTTGGAAACTCTCCGACGCACGGGTTCTTGCGACCCGGTAACGATCCGCACCCTGCCGGTCGCCGCGCCCGTCGGCCCATTGCGACATCAGGGAAAGGGCGTGGATCCAGAGTGCATTCACCTCAACTGGCTTTCCGGCCCTTGGCGTCTGGTCGATGCCGTCGACCCGGGCATCCATCCAGGTAAGTTGCCCGTCGCTGCACCGGACAAGTCCGTCGGCCGGATCGACACCGATTCCATGTCGGGTGCCAGCCGTGTGGCATTCAATGATCTCGGTCAGGACCGGCCACAGACTGTCGACCAGCGCCCCGCCCGCCATCGTGTCAATCCGGTCGATGGCATGGATGAACCAGAGGGTCGCATCCACGGTGTTGTAATCGCCTTCGCCCAATTGGGCGCCGCTGTCTGGAAACCGGTTCGGCAACATGCCTCGGTTCACGACCCGTGCCCAGGCACCCAGGACTTCGCATGCCTCCGCGACCCGTCCGGTGAGTTGTGTCAAGCCCGGCAGCGCGATCATCGTGTCGCGCCCCCAATCGCCGAACCAGTGGTAGCCCGCAATCACGGTGCGACCGGTGCTGGCCCCACTCCCGTGGCGATCACTGAAGTTCCGGACCACAATGAAGTCGTTTGCAGCCCGGCGGAGCTGCTCGAGGAACCGGGAGTCAGCGTCACCTTGAACCTGTCCGACGCTTGCGCTTGGCGGTTCAATTGTGAGCGAAGCGGCCACAGAAACCCGGCGGGGTGGTGAGGCGGTGCGGCGCGTGACAACCGTTCGACCAGCCCCAGGCGCCGGATTGGGCGCCGCACCAATCGCCGCGACAGTGGCCGTAACGGTCAGTGCCTGGCCTTCCTGCATTGTCGTTGAAAGTGTGCCGACGCAGTACAGGTCCTCCACATGATCGAATCCCCGGGCTCGTTCCTCCCGGTGCAGGAAGTTCCACCACCATCCAGCTGACGAACTGTCCCAGTTCCAAGTGGCGCCGCGCGGTGGGGTCGCTACCAGATGCCAGGACGGCGCGTGTTGATGCGCGCGGACGTCAATCACCGCATGGTCTTGCGCGGAACGAGCATCTAAATACGGTGGTGAAGTGTGGCTTTTTCGCACTGGACTGATCTCGAAGTGCCAGTCGCCATTTCCACGCCATTCCGCGTGGAAGTCCCTCGAAGTGGCCAAGGGTCGAATTTGGAGGGTCGCAGATGGCACACCCAGCAATGTCCACGAGATGTGAGTCGCACTCGCGTGATGGCCAGATGCATCAGCAACTGGGTTGGAGGTATCGCACCAGATCTGTCGTTCAATTTGTCCACCCGAACCGATGTCCCATATCCAGGTGGGGCGTCCGTCAATCAGTTCGAATGACCGGAGATGATCCAAGCCACGCGGGTGGATGGTGCCGTCCTCGAACTCGTGGCTGGAAAGGCTCACGGGCGTTGCACCTGCCACGCCCGAGACCAGTTCATCAAGGTGAGAGAGAAGCACATGCCTCCCAAGAGGTGGAGCGAGGGGTGCCACAAGCAGTCCGTGATACCTGCGTGTGTGTGGACCCGGAACCGACCCACTCGCGTAACCGCCTAGTCCGTCGGTGACAAGCCATTCGCGTGTCAGGCACTGGTCAAGTGGCACGCCATCCGACGGTACCGAAACATGCTCACGCGCAAATCCGCCCTCGTCGTCAGTGGAAACAGGGGCGGGGCCAAGAGACGCCGAGACTGCTGGTGATTTCATTGAACGGCTTGCCATCCACGTTCCCTCCGCTAATGGCAGTCGGGGCTTCACCGCCAACCTGATCGTATCGCGGTTCCGTCAATTACGCTGACGGTGGCCGTTCCATGGACTTCAGTGACTTGAGTATCCTGATGCCAAGCGAGGCGTCCATGGATCAGGTGGGGCTTTGTGAGGAACGAACATGTAAATCCGGTTGGACTGGGGAGCGCAGCGAGGGGTGTGGCAGCGAAGCGAACACATAAATCCGGCGGGGTGAGGTGGTAGTGTGGGAGCGAAGCGAGGGGCGGAATGCAGATTGGAACGTCCGGTCACACGGTGATCATTGGAGCTGGGGTGATCGGCGCGGCGATTGGCCAGTCGCTTGTCTCTCGCGGACAGTCCGTGACCGTTGTCGAGCGGGGATTGATCGCCGCAAAGCCCGGTGCATCCGGTGCCTCGGCGGCGCTGTTGGAGCCGTTGGCCGGGGCACATCCCGAACTCCGGGACACGGCACAGCGAGCCCTTGCCCGCCTGCCCGGGTTATGCCGTGATCTGCTCGCTGATACCGGGATTGACCCGCAATGGTCACGGCCGGGGAGCATGGTGCTTGCTTCGCGCGAACGCGATGCGACGTGGTTGCGCACCTTCCGGATGCCTATGTTCCACGAGATTGGCGAACCGGTGGAGTGGCTGACCGGGCATCAGGCGCGGGTCATCGAGCCGGCTATCGGCAGCCATGTGGTGGGTGCACTGCGCATCCCCTCCACCCAAAGCGTGCATGCACCCGGCTATGTCCGCGCCCTCATCGCCGATGTCACCCGCCGTGGTGGCGTCGTCCTTGCAGAGACCGTTGTCACCGGTTTTCGACGCGACGGACTGACGGTGCGTGCCGTCGTCACCTCAGTCGGGGAGATCCTGTGTGACCGGGTCGTGATCGCCTGCGGCGCGTGGTCGGGACAGGTGGCCTCGCTCCTTGGCAATGACGTTCCGGCCGTGCCGATCTCTCCACAGCGAGGCCAGATCCTCGCGATCGCCCCGACTGGCGGTGCGCCCCGTGTCTCCCATGTCCTCCACGGTGCCGGAGGATATGCGGTGCCCAAGCCGAATGGAACCGTCCTTGTCGGGGCAACCCATGACAATGTCGGCTTTGACCAGTCACTCACGCCTGAGGGCTTCCGGTTCCTCGGGACCCTCGCGCATGACCTGGTCCCGGGCATCGCTGATGAACCAGTTCGTCATGTGTGGGCCGGGTTCCGTCCGATCTGGGAGGGCTCCGGTCCCCCGCCCGTCGGGCCGCTGCCGGGCACAGAAAATGTCATCATCGCTGCCGGGTACGGCGCAATTGGCCCGACAGGTGCGACGAGAGCGGAGAGTGGACGGGCAGGGATGCCCGCGGACCAGGTGCGCCGCCGTCCCGTTGCGCCCATCCGTTCCACCACCATGCGCAATCAATGGAATGACGCCGACCTAGCCCGTCTCCCGGATTTCGATGGCCTGCTGTATGCCTCGCGGTTGACCGGTGCAGATACCGATCTTGTCGTCTGGGGCGGGGGGAATACCTCCGTCAAGCGGACCGAGACGGATTTCCGTGGTCGGTCTGTTCGAGTGCTCCGCGTCAAGGGTTCAGGATCAGACCTGAAGTCGATGCAAGTCAGGGACTTCCCCGGGGTGAGGCTTGAAGACGTCATGCCCCTGCGTGATCGCCTGGCCATGGATGACGCCGAGATGGTTGCGTATCTCGGTCAGTCGCTCATGGAACCCGGTTCAGCCCGGCCCAGTATTGAGACGCTGCTTCATGCCTTTCTTCCCGCGACGTTCATCATTCACACGCACGCGGATGCCATCCTGGCCTTGACGAATACTCCGCACGGGGAGCGATGGGTCCACGAGGCCCTTGGCCCCGGGTTTCTCTGGATCCCGTACGTGCGACCCGGGTTCGGGCTGTCGCATCTTGTGGCTTCAGCAGTCGAGGCACATCCCGGAGCTGCAGGCGTGGTGCTCGAGAAGCACGGTCTGGTGACGTGGGGTGAGACGGCACGCGAGGCCTACGACGCCACAATATCGGCGTGCACTGCGGCCGAGGCCTTCGTCGACGCGAGACGGACGGCGCCCGTTGGCACCCTGCCTCGGCCCCGGCCCGTGGTCGGGAACAGCGC
>DDYL01000170.1:16078-29403 GCA_002347925.1 Chloroflexi bacterium UBA2235
CGCATCTTCTCAATCCTCGCGCCCTTGATCCGGCAATTGCACGCGCGCACCCGGGCCGATGGCTCGCTCTCGCCGGAGATGATGGGGATAGCCACAATTGCGGGCACCCGCACGATTCTGCACCTTGACGATGCCGACGACGTTCGGGCGTTCGCCTCCCATCCTGACGCGGCGCGACTGTCCCAGATCGGCCCCGCCACTCCTGACCACCTGATCACCACCAAGCGGTCGCCGTTGTACGTGCCCGTTCGCGGGGCGCCTGCGACCAATCCCGATGAAATCGCGACCGCACTCTCGGACGCCTTGCCCAGTGCATGGGAAGCATGGGCGCGCGGGTACGTGGACTACGTGGACACTGGTGCTGCATCGGACCCTGTCACCCCGCATCCCGCCTCGGTTGATCCAAGACCCCGCGTGATCCTCTTGCCAGGCGTTGGCATGGTGACCCTGGGACGGGACGCACGCGCCACGCGCATCGTCGCGGACGTCTACCGGCATGCGATGCGGGTGGTGCGCGATGCCGAGGCCGTTGAGGCGTTCACGTCGCTTGACGCCCACGATTGCTACGGGGTCGAGTTCTGGCCTCTCGAGCTGTACAAGCTGACCCTCGCTCCGCCGGAGGCAAGCCTTGCGCGGCGGGTGGCATTCGTCACCGGCGCGGCCAGCGGCATCGGGCGCGCGATTGCCGAACGACTCGCCGCCGAGGGTGCCCACGTCGTTGTCGCGGATGTCGACTTCGATGGAGCCCGCGCGGTCGCTGACGCTATCACGGGTCGGTTCGGACTTGCACGAGCCTTGGCAGTCGCGTGTGATGTCACGCAGGAAACCGGGGTCGCCGGCGCGGTTGCAGCGGCGGTCGAGGCCTATGGTGGCATCGACATCCTGGTGTCCAATGCGGGGATCGCACCAAGCGGTTCGGTGTCGTCGATGCCGTTGGCCATGTGGCACCGAAGTTTCGATATCAATGCCACGGGACACTTCCTGGTCACCCGCGAGTGCCTGCGGGTCATGGAGGCTCAAGGCACCGGTGGGAGCATCGTCTACATCACCACGAAGAACACGATGGCACCGGGCAAGGACTTCGCGGCATATTCCGCCGCCAAGGCGGCCCAGGCGCAACTGGCGCGTGTTGTGGCAATGGAAGCCGGGACGCACGGCATCCGGGTGAACATGATCAATCCTGATGCGGTATTCAGGAATTCGACCTTGTGGGCACCGGACGTGCGCCGCGCTCGGGCACTCGCTCACGGCATCGATGAGATGAATCTTGAGGATTTCTACCGGAAACGGAACCTCCTGCGGGTCACGATTGATCCTGACGATGTTGCCGAGGCGGCTTGGTGGCTGGCGTCGGACCGAAGCCTCAAGTCGACCGGGACCGTGATCACCGTGGATGGCGGGGTGCCCGCGGCCTTCCCCCGGTAGGGTGCTGCCTCTCCCGGTTCCAAGCGAAGCGTATGTAAATCAGGTGGCGACGGGGAGCGAAGCGCGGGGATGTCGTTGGGTTTTGAACGCTGGACAGTCCTGTCATTAATCTACGCCATGGCTGCGCAGATATACTTCGCGACCGGCCAGGGACATCCGTGAAGCTTGGCATTTGGTTGGATTGCACTCATGCGGTCCAACCACAATGCGCGTTGAGTGGTCCCCGGTTGTTGCGCGGGAAGGGCAGGTCAGGTGAGCGGCGACGGCGGTGATGCAGTCAGGGAAGACTGGGATTCCGCTCTCAATCGCCTGCTTGAGGGGGTAAACCTCGACGACCTGAGCATACCCCTGTCCTCCGAGACACAGCGCGTGCGCCTCACGTTCGATGCAGTTCATGATCGGGTAGCCGATCAGTTGCGCGACAAGGTCCGGTCCGAGCGGATGCGCCGTGACGCCGTGATGGCAGTCAGGCGCCAGTTCGAGGAGAGCAGCCTTGTCATCGACGAGGCACTCGGTCTCTTTGTCGCCACCCTCCTGGAAGCGTTCCACGGTGGAGGCGAGGTGCGCCGCATGCCTGATCCTCGCGACGGTCGTACCCGGACGTGGCAGGTGCTTGCATCCCGTGCGCCCGGGCGAACCGGAGCGCGCGAACCGGTTGTGTCCGTGATTCTCTCGCTTCGTGGGCTTGATGCGCTTGACCGCGGTCAACCCGCACTCGAATGCCGTACCGGAACCCCGCGGAACCCACGCCTCGTGGACTTTGTTGCCGGTTCCGACATCCGCCTCGATATCGAGGATGCGATCTGCCGGGCGTACCAGGACATTCTCGGCACCCTGCGATTCGATCCAATCGCGCCCGACCTGCGCGACGCCTGACTGCTGGTCGGGTGTACGCTTCCGTGCCTGATGTCGCGTCGCAACCCGGATACTGGCGGGACCGGTTTCGGCAGTGACGCGATCAAGAATGGGAGAGAACGCATGCCACTTTCAGACAAGCCCCTTTCCGAACTCGTCACGTATCGTCCGCCCCTGACGCGCGAGGCGGATTTCGATGCCTTCTGGGACCGCACCCTTGCGGAAGCGGCGGAGATCCCACTTGACATCCACATCGAGGCAATTCCCGACTATCCGGTGCCGGAGATACATGCCTCACGCCTGACCTTCACGGGTTGGGCTGGCGCGCGCATCTGCGGGTGGTGGCTTGTCCCCCCGGACAGCGCGCCCGGTGCCCACAACGGCAAGCGCCCGACCATGGTCTTCTATCACGGGTATAGCGGGAACAAGGGGTACATCGACCAGTATCTCGGGTGGGTCCTGCAGGGCTACTGCGTCCTGACGGTCGACGTGCGTGGCCAGTCGGGCGAGAGCACCGATCCCAAGGCCTACCCGGGAGGGCATGCCACCGGCTGGATGACCCAGGGCATCACCGACCCGGACCACTACTACTATCGAGGCGCCTACATCGACTGCGTGCGTGCGCTTGACGCGGCCTGTGCCCAGCCTGAGGTCGATCCGCACCGTATCGGTATCACTGGTGGAAGCCAGGGGGGTGCGTTGACCCTTGCAGTCGCGGCTCTTGACCCCCATCGTCGTGCCAAGGTTGCGATGGCCGACGTTCCCTACCTCTCGCACTTCAGGCGTTCGGTCGAGATTGCCTCGGCACCGCCGTATACGGAAATCGCGGTCTACTGTCGCCAGTGGCCGTCACGTGAGGAACAGGTCTACCGGACGCTCAGTTACTTCGACTGCATGAACCTGGCCGACCGCATTGAATGCCCGGTCTTGATGCAGGTCGGACTGACAGACATCATCTGCCCGCCAAGCACGATCTACGCGGTCTACAACCACCTCAGGGTGGCGACCCGCCACGCGAATGTGTACCCATACAACGGCCACGAAGGCAACCCCGCGCACACGTACACCAAACTGGCGTGGGCGCGGAAGCACGTCTTCGGCGCGTAAGCGGGTCTGCGACCACCCTCGCTTCGCTCCCCGCACCACCTGATGTGTATACGCTTCGCTTGGCCTCGCTTCGCTCCCCGCACCACTTGATATACGTGCGCTTTGCTTGGCAGCCCTCTCCCAACCACGTGATACCGGTCAGGTGGGAGAGGGTCTGTGGGGGCGTGCAGTCCACGGCGTGGAGGTCGTTGGGCCCGCGTCCCGCTAGTACCTGATATTCATGAGCGTGGCCGCCGCGAGCGCGAGGCCAAGCCCCGTTCCGTGACGGAGGGTGAGGTGCTCCCGGAAGAAGAACCATCCTCCCAGGGTGGTGCACAGCAGACCGCCCGCCGCCGCTAACGGGAAGGCAACCACGCCCGGCACGGTCGCCAGGGCTGGGAGGAATGCACTGAGTTGGCCGAGGTTCACCATCCCGGTGACTGCTCCCAGTGCGAGCGACCGGACCCGTCCCGACGTCGAGTACCTGCCTTCGCCTCTCGGTTGCCACTTCCAGGTTGCGAGCGAGAAGATCGTTGCCGTCACGTAGGCGCTCGCCACATACAGGGGGCGTTCCGCCGGCCGGCCAATCTCGGCAAAGACCTTTGCAGCCAGCAGTCCCGCTCCAGTGACGAGGAGCGTGACGATCACGATCAGCGCGACCCGTCCTCGCGATGGGGCATTCACGACCGTTCCCGTGAGAAGGGCGTTCGGGTTCACTCCACTCAGAAGAGGCAGGGCAATCGTCGCCATGATCAACCCTGAGATCTGCATGGCCGTGACCGGTTCATTCCAGATGAACAGCGACGCGATCACCGGGACGGCGATTGCGAGACGCAGGACACTTGTCGCCACCGCGATTCCGCCGAGGCCAATCAGCGCGTGCATCAACAGGAACGTCAGTTGATACTGGGCACCGTTCACCGCGCCACCCACGATGGCCGCAGGTGTCCAGGTCCATGGAACCGGGCCATCGGCGGTGACCAGCATTGCTCCGCCGATCAGGGCACCCGTCGCGTAGTTCATCGTGCCGACGGTGGCGTAATCGAACCGGGCACTCCGCGCGAATCGCACAAGGAGGGTGAACGCGGCGTTTCCAACGAGGTGCAGCACCAGAAAGAGCATTTGAGCGGGCAGCATACCGGCAGGTTTGTTGCGACCATCGGTCCGCGCAGGGCGGGATGCCCTACCATGCCGTCAACATGGAACTCAACCTTGAAGCCGACGCCTTCCCGTATCCGTCTCGTCGCCAGCCGGTGATCGCCCGCCGGGGCGTGGTTGCGACCAGTGAACCCCTCGCGGCCCAGGCGGGCCTGCAGATGTTGCAGCGTGGTGGCAATGCCGTCGATGCGGCCCTTGCCACCGCAATCGCACTGACTGTCATCGAACCGACGTCCAACGGCATCGGAAGTGACGCGTTCGCCCTTGTCTGGGATGGCGCAAGGATGCACGGTCTTAATGCATCCGGCCGGAGTCCCGCTTCCCACACTCCCGCATTCTTTGCGTCGAAGGGCCTGGATCAAGTTCCGGCAAATGGTTGGTTGCCGGTTACGGTTCCGGGTGCACCGGCGGCGTGGAGGGACTTGCATGCGAAGTTCGGGCGCCTCCCCTTTGAGGTGCTCTTTGAACCGGCGATTTCCTATGCGACCGACGGATTTCCAGTTGGTCCGGTGACCGCCTCCGGGTGGCGTCGCACCCAGATGCGCGCCCCGGAAGTCTGGCACGGTCAGGAGTTCCGGGGTTGGTACGACACATTCGCGCCGGGCGGACGCATGGTCTCGGCCGGAGACATGTGGGCCTTCCCCGATCATGCGGCGACGCTGCGCGAAATTGCGAGTACCGGTGCCGAATCGTTCTACCGTGGACGACTTGCCCGTGAAATCGCGGCGTTCGCTTCTGTGACCGGTGGAACCATCACGGAAGCAGATCTCGCCGCACATTCAAGTACGTGGGTCGATCCGATCGTGACCGACTACCGTGGCTATGGTGTCTGGGAAATCCCGCCCAACGGTCAGGGGATTGCCTGCCTGATGGCGCTCAATATTCTCGAAGGCACCGACCTTGCCAGCCATGCCCGGGAGTCGGTCGAGAGTTACCACCTCCAGATCGAGGCCATGAAACTGGCGTTTGCCGATGCCCGCCGCTTCGTGGCCGATCAGGATCACGTGGATGTGCCTGTCTCTGGGATGCTCGACAAGGACTACGCTGCACGGCGCCGTGCGCTCATGGATGACAAGGCTGGCCTGCACCCCCATGGTGAGCCAGTGCGCGGTGGCACGGTCTATCTCTGCGCGACCGATGCAGACGGCATGATGATCAGCATGATCCAGTCGAACTTCGCCGGCTTTGGCAGTGGCGTTGTCGTACCTGGTACCGGGATTGCGCTTCAAAACCGTGGTAGTGGTTTCACGCTTCAGGAGGGCCATCCAAACCAGGTTGCCCCGGGAAAGCGTCCTTTTCATACCATCATCCCGGCCTTCCTGACGGAGGGACGGAATGTCCCCATCGGGCCCTTCGGTGTCATGGGCGGGCACATGCAGCCTCAGGGTCACACCCAGATGGTCGTCAACCAGGTTGACTACGGCCTTAACCCGCAATCTGCGCTTGATGCTCCCCGTTGGCAGTGGATGCGCGGCCGTGCGGTCACCGTCGAGACTGGCGTCGCGGATCACATCGTCCAGGGACTGCGCCGCCGTGGACACGAAGTGACCATCGTTCCCGATGCGGGAACGTTCGGCAAGGGACAGATCATCCGTCGCTTGCCAAACGGTGCATATGTGGCCGGATCCGAACCCCGCGCCGATGGATGCGCCGTCGGGTACTGATGCACCTGTAACCGGGGGGCGGGATCAGACTGTGACCCTCCGGTTCCGGGCCATCTCCGTGAGAGCGGACGAGTTCCCGAGCAAGCACTTTGGGATGCCCCTCACCGGGCAGTCGCGTACGCTTTCACCCGGATGCCGGGGTGGCACGGTCGTCATTCCGGACACATGAGAGGCCACGATGAAGGTCACCGAGTTCCTGAGTTCCGAACGCCAGACACTTGAGGCGGGCATGGCAACGACCCGTGCCGAAGCACCGGATGCCTACACTGGGACAGTCCGCGCCTGGCCACATGTTTGCTGCCGGGAGTTTCTGGACTGGCTAGGCGACGGGTCGGACATCCCGCACGATGAGTTCCCGGCAATCCTGAGGCGAATTGCCGGACACAACGAGGTCCATGACCGTGGCGGGTTCACGCCCAGCTTTGCGGCCGACCTGCTGGCGCGTTGGCAGGAACAGCATCGCCATGAATGAGCCGCCATCTCACCGAGTAGATGCTGCGGTGATGCGAGTGGCGTTCGGAACTGTTGCGGTGGCCGTCACTGACACCATCAAAAAGCCACTCCACCTCCGGTTAGCATGATGAGCGGTGGTCACGTGCGTGATCACGGAAGAGGGTTGCGATGAAGGTTGTTGCAGCGGGCGCCACAGGGTTCATCGGTCGGGCACTGGTTCCTGCACTGACCCGCGCTGGGCACGAGGTCGTGATCCTCTCGCGTCGTCCGGGCGCCTCTGGCCTGACCTCCGCGGGGGCACGCGAGGTCGAGTGGGACGGGCGCTCGCTCGCTCGTTCTTGGGTTGGCGAGCTTGATGGGGCGCAATCCGTCATCAACCTGGCCGGGGTCAACATCGGTGGAGGCCTTTGGACGACCTCTCGCCGGCGAGCGATCATCGATAGCCGGACCGCATCGACCGGGGTGCTTGTCAAGGCAATCGAGGGTCTCCCTGCCGACCGTCGCCCGGAATCACTCATCAATGCCTCAGGCATCGGGTACTACGGTGACCGGGGCGACGAAATCCTGCCCGATGATGCCCGACCTGGAACCGGGTTCATGGCAGAGACCTGCGTTGAGTGGGAGAAGTCGGCCCTTGAGGCCGAGAAACTGGGGGTGCGGACGGTCCTGATGCGGACCGCCGTCGTCTTCGGGAAGGGTGCCTTGCAGGTATTCCTGATCGCACTGCCGTTCCGGTTGTTTGCCGGCGGCCCGCTTGGGGATGGCAAGTTCTGGTTCCCTTGGATTCACATCGACGACATCGTCGGCATGTACCAGTGGGCCCTGGAAAACCGTGAGGTCCGCGGGCCAGTCAACTGCACCGCTCCCGACGTACGCCGCCAACGTGATTTTGCCAGCGAGATGGGTCGTGCCCTTGGACGTCCGTCCTGGTTCCCCACACCGGCGTTTGCGTTGAGGCTCGCACTGGGAGATTTCTCGAATCTCGTGCTTCATGGCCAACGGGCCGAACCGCGCGTGGCCCAGTCCCATGGGTACGCCTACCGCTTTCCCACCTTGCAAACGGGACTGGCCGACGTTCTCGGCTAGTCCCGCGCAGTGCCATTTCCGCCAGAAGTGCTTGTGCTACAACGGAAACGGGTAGGTGACCCCCGTCAGGGTCTCTGAAACTCCCCAGAGGCGTTCGGCGGTTTCATGGTCGTAGGATGCCGGACTTGACCGGAGGACTTCCGGTAGTCCCCGCAGCTGGTTCATGCGGGTTCCCCCGACATAGTCGCCACCACGTACGTCACCAGTCGCAGCCATGACCGTCGCGAGTGCCCCAACGGCGGCCGGTTGCGCGACCAAGGCGTTCATGGCCCGCATCATCAACGCCTCCAGCAGTGAACCCCGCATTTTCGGCCCAACGTGCTGGAGGTTTGTGGACGAGTAGCCTGGATGGCACCCGATCGCGATCGCCGTGGACGACGATTTCCTGAATCGTCGTTCAAGTTCGTAGGTGAAGAGCAAATTGGCTAACTTGGACATTGAATACTGGCGACCTTGGTCGTATTTGCCCGGTCGCGGGATCGCGCCGAAGTCGATGCGCCCCTGACGGTGCAGGAGCGAACTGACGGTCACGACGCGTCCGCCATTGACGTGATCAAGCAAGGGCAGGATGCGACCAGTGAACGCGAAGTGTCCGAGATGATTCGTGCCGAACTGAAGTTCGAACCCGTCAACCGTCGTGCGTTCGGGAACGGCCATGACGCCTGCGTTATTGACGAGCACGTCAATGTGTGGATGGGAGTTCGCCAACTCATTCGAAGCGCGTTCGATTGAACCGAGTGACGCAAGGTCGAGAACCAATCCTTCGACCTTGGCATCCGGAACCATGGCACGGAGCGAGGTCAAAGCGGCCCCCATGCGTCCCTCATCCCGGCAAGACATGACAACGTGCGCGCCTCGGCCGGCAAGCATTCGGGATGCCTCGAAGCCAATGCCACTGTTGGCCCCGGTGACTACGACGACCTTGCCATCCATCCGGGGAATGTCATTCTCGGTGAACACTCGCGTCGACCTCCCTCCGGGCCGCAGACAACCCACCGAAACGGTACCGGCTACGCCGGGTGAAATCCGGCTAGGGTGCCCCAAGGGTGTCAAGGAACGCCACAGTGGCATCAACCACCTGGCGTTGCTGTTCAGTGCGTGAGATTGTCGGTGTGCCGTCGTTGGCCTGGAACCGGTACGAACCGAACTGGTTGTGGTTACCACCTTCGATGGAGATGTACCGCGTCGAGACTGGCAACAGCAGGCGCCCCGCGATGATCTTCGCCGGGGTCACGTTTCCGTCAAGGGTTCCCGAGATCGAAAGCACCGGTGTAGTGGCAGCCGCCAGAGAATGGTCGGCGTCGGTGTAGGCAGCCCACAGGATCAATCCGGATACCCGGTCCGGGTTAGCCCGGGCATACCACGATGCGGCCACGCCACCCAGTGAGTGCCCCCCAACCGCCCATCGCCTGATCTCGGGAAACGTGCCGAAGACTGGTGAGGCCGCATCGACGTCAAAGAACGCGAGCCGAAGTGTGACTGGCACGATGATCACCGGGTGCCCTGCCCCGGCAATCGCGCGGGCGAGGGGCGCATAAGCGATTGGGTCTACCCCACCGCCGGGATAGAAGATCAAGCCTGTCGGCGAACCGGGTGGCCCGAGACGCGTGCTTCCCGGAGGGCGGGGCAATGGCCGGAAGACCAGCCACCGCGAGGCGTCGACCTGCACCATTGCGTCGGTGGCCATCGCCTCGGCCGCATCAGGCAGGGCTGCGCCGGTGTAAAGCGCCAGACCCGGAACTCCGATGAAGGCTACAAGGAGCAACGACACGGTGGTGTAAGCCAGTCGGCGTTGCCAAGTAAGTGTACGCATGTGACGGGTCGTTCAGGGAGTTCCTGCAACCGGCACTTTTCCGGTCAGCTGCCACGATTGTAATCTTCTGGTGTTTGCCGGACATCGACCCACGATGCGCTGATGAAGACACGCTGCTGCGTTTGCAGTCTGGGTGCTGCCGGCTCAGGCACGTGGTGGCGTATTGTCTAGTGGACGGTCGATTTTTTGTCCTGATCCGCGACGGCGTTCCGTCCGGATAGTGCCGAACACACAAAACCGAACCTTTGACCACATCGGTCTACCATAGGAGGCAACATGACCAGCCAAGGCAACGGTCACCCTGCAACCGGCACCTGTCCGGTCGCGCATGGTGCACTCACCACTACTGGCGCATCCACGATGGATTGGTGGCCGAATGCACTGAACCTCGACATCCTGCACCAGCACGACCGCAAGACCAATCCCATGGGAGAAGGGTTCGACTACCGCGAGGTGGTCAGGCACCTCGACGTTGCAGCCCTCAAGAAGGACCTTGCGGCCCTCATGACCGATAGCCAGCCATGGTGGCCGGCCGACTGGGGCCACTATGGCGGCCTGATGATCCGCATGGCGTGGCACGCCGCGGGTTCCTATCGTGTTGCAGACGGACGTGGTGGTGGTGGCACTGGCAACCAGCGGTTCGCACCCCTGAACTCTTGGCCGGACAACACCAACCTTGACAAGGCGCGTCGCCTCCTCTGGCCGATCAAGCGCAAGTACGGCAACCAGGTAAGTTGGGCAGACCTCTTCATCCTGGCCGGAAACATCGCGTACGAGACCATGGGACTGAAGATGTATGGCTTCTCGTTCGGGCGGACAGACATCTGGCACCCGGAAAAGGACGTCTACTGGGGTTCCGAGAAGGAATGGCTGGGTGCGACCCGGTACGAAGGCGACGGTGCCGATCGCGCATCGCTGGAGAACCCGCTTGCCGCCGTGCAGATGGGCCTGATCTACGTGAATCCTCAGGGGGTTGGCGGTGTGCCCGACCCGCAGCGGACTGCCCACGACATCCGGGTCACATTCGCCCGCATGGCAATGAACGATGAGGAAACCGTTGCCCTGACTGCCGGTGGTCACACGGTCGGCAAGACGCATGGCAATGGCGATGCGGCGAACCTCGGTCCGGAACCCGAGGGTGCCGACGTCCACGAACAGGGTCTCGGTTGGATGAACCACGTGACCCGCGGGGTTGGGCGCGACACCGTCACGAGCGGTATCGAAGGGGCCTGGACCACCCATCCCACGAAGTGGGACAACGGCTACTTCGACATGTTGTTCGGGCACGAGTGGGAGTTGAAGAAGAGCCCGGCCGGGGCTTGGCAATGGGAACCGATCAACATCAAGGATGAGGATCGTCCGGTTGATGTCGAGGATCCCTCGATCCGTCGCAACCCGATCATGACCGATGCCGACATGGCGATGAAGGTCGATCCCGAGTACCGGAAGATCTCCGAACGTTTCCACAAGGATCCGGCGTACTTCTCCGAGGTCTTCGCACGCGCGTGGTTCAAACTGACCCATCGTGACATGGGTCCGAAGGTGCGCTACATCGGGCCAGAGGTTCCCGCTGAGGACCTGATCTGGCAGGACCCCGTCCCGGCCGGACGTTCTGACTACGACGTCGCCGCCGTGAAGGCCTCAATCGAGGCGAGCGGCCTGAGCATCAGCGACATGGTCACAACGGCCTGGGATAGCGCGCGCACATACCGTGGGTCAGACATGCGTGGTGGTGCCAACGGCGCACGCATTCGCCTCGCCCCGCAGCGGACGTGGGAGGGCAACGAGCCTGCCCGCCTCGAGAAGGTGCTTGCCGTTCTCGAGCCGATCGCCCATGCGCACAATGTCAGTGTTGCGGACGTGATCGTCCTGGCTGGCAATGTGGGCGTGGAACACGCGGCGAAGGCTGCCGGCATCCACATCAGCGTGCCCTTCACCCCGGGTCGTGGTGATGCGACGCAGACGCACACCGACGTCGACAGTTTCCAATATCTCGAACCCCTCGCCGACGGCTTCCGCAACTGGCAGAAGGAACATTACGCGGTCTCTCCCGAGGAGATGCTTCTCGACCGCACCCAACTCATGGGTTTGACCGCTCACGAGATGACTGTCCTCGTTGGCGGATTGCGCGTCATCGGCACCAATCATGGCGGGACGACGGACGGCGTATTCACCGACCACGTCGGTTCGCTGACGCCCGACTTCTTCGTCACCCTTACCGACATGGCTTACTTTTGGAAACCGACCGGGCGGAACTCCTACGACATCGTCGACCGCCATACCGGGGCGACGAAATGGACGGCAACTCGCGTCGACCTCGTCTTCGGGTCGAACTCGGTCTTGCGCGCCTACGCCGAGGTCTACGCGCAGGACGACAACCGTGAGAAATTCGTGCACGACTTTGTCGCTGCGTGGACGAAGGTCATGAACGCCGACCGCTTTGACGTCGCTGGCCACTGATCACATTTACCGGTCGGATCAACGCGAACGGGGCCTTCGGGTCCCGTTCATTTTTTGCGATCAGCAGATCGGCTTTGTCGTGCAGTACGGAACCCGGCCAAGGCTACTGGAGTGCGTCGGCGATGAACGCGAATATGCGGTTTAGGTTCGACGGTGCTTCGAACCCAGCACCACCATGTCCGGCTCCGGGCAGGATGTCGATCATTACATGGTCCGGCCCAAGAGTCGCGGCAATTGCCGAGGCGAACCCGACCGACTGTTGCACCGGGATCAACTGGTCGTCGGTGCCATGTTGGATCAGGAACCGTGGCGCAGTTGATGGGTGCAGTCCGGTGAGATGGGTGGAAGGATTTGCCTGGCGCACCGCGTCGGGGAGATCACCAATCGGGGCACCCAGGAGTTCACTTTCCGGTGAATCCGCGTCGCGCTTGGGTCCAAGGCGCGGCGAGACGGTCGATGCATCAAACTGGGCGTCCATCCTGCCGAAGTCGATTGGCCCGTACCAGTCGATGACCGCACGGACGGTCGTTGCCACGCCTGCGACCGGCGCATGGTCTCCATCGAATTCGGTGACATGCGATGCCGCGCCGATCATCGATGCGAGATAGCCCCCGGCACTCGGACCCCACACGACAAACCGCTCCGGGTCAAGGTTCCAACGCATCGCGTTGCTGCGCAAGAAACGGATTGCCTCCCGACAGTCGGCGACCGGCGCGGGAAATATGGCCTCGGACGAGAGTCGGTAGTTGAGGCTCGCCACCGCATAGCCCCGGCCGGTCGCGCCGATGATCGGATCCATTTCGCGATTGCGAGATGTGCCCATCCGGAACGCCCCACCGTGAATTCCCACGATCAAGGGGAATGGACCATCCGCATCGGGAGGAAGGTAAAGGTCCAGCGTCTGCGCCGCGGATTTGGTTGCGTAGGGCACGTCAAGCCACTGGCGTAGTTCCATGATGGGGTTGGGATCCTGTCCAAGGTAGGGGTCTGCTGACTGGTACGACCAAAGCACTTTAGCGTAGCTGCACATTGGTCAAGGAGTGCAGTATCGGTCACTGCTTTCCGGGTTCACAATGCCCCGAGCGTTTCGACGACGGAGAACACGGGTTCGCGTGCCGAGCTTTGCCGCAAAAGCGAAAGCCCCAGCCAGTCTTGACTGAGGCGCTGCATGGACCAATTCGCGCGTGGCACATGGAATGTGCCAGTGAGGTAGTGGGGACAGCGCGTTGCCCTCGTGGGTGATGCCCACACCATCAAAGCGGTGACCAATTTCCACCATCAAGTCGGCCATCAGTGTGGCAATGAAGACATCATTGACAGCCATC